>PFPO01000085.1 GCA_002793075.1 Candidatus Komeilibacteria bacterium CG_4_10_14_0_2_um_filter_37_10 | reverse complement strand
CCTATATTTTTCTTCTTGTGTTGATTTTGGCATAGTTTTTGACATATAGCCCTAGTTTACTAGAAAGTGCAATATGTGTGTGCACATTACCTTTTCATCTTGACAAATAATTAATTATATACTACTGTACTAATCACCAGTTCTTACTAAATAAATACTTTATTCTTCACTAAAATTAGAGGTTATTTAATGAAAGAAGCAATTACTGCTTTACCAGAAAAAGAGTGCACATTCCGCCTTGTTCACGACAACGTCCCAAGTCCGATTACAGGAACCGTAAAAAAGGTTGTTGGTGTCAACGAAATTCATCTTTTGAACACTGATGATACAACACGAGGCTATAGTTTAAGAGATCTAAAAAATCTTGCTCTGAAAATTAATGTGCCACAAAGTCCCATCAAGGTACACGTCTTCAATACCATTCCGATTAAAGCCACTATTGCAGCCAAAGACGACAAGGACGTTATGGAATTTATCCATAAAAAACTTCGTCATGTTATTCAAATTGAATAAAGTTATTAAAGCCGGTTCATCGCAACTGGCTTTTTTTTATTAAAGAAAATATATACAGTCGGTTTATAAATAATAAAATTAATAGATAAGTAATCGTTACCATTAATAAGCTGGGCTGATTAAACGACCAAAAAAATTGAAGATGTTTGTCTAGCCAAAATACAATTTCATTTACTCGGTGAATAACTTGCCAACAAATCTGGAGTAATACAGTTCCTAACGCCGGCCACAAAAAACTCAGTAATAAACTTATTAAACCCAAACTTAAGAGAAAATCAAAAGCTGGGATTACTAAAACATTAGCTAGGGGTGCCAGAAAAGAAAAACCGGCAAATTTATAAGCTAGCCAAGGACCAGTCATAATCATTGCCGCCAGGGTCGCAGCCAGTGTTTGCGCAACGGTACTAGTACTGAAAAATATTTGCTGAGTATATTTGGTTAAAAACATCAAACCAGCAACGGCTAAAAAAGAAAGTTGCCAACCTAAATCATAAAATAGTAAAAGTGGTTGCCAGAATAATGTCAGAACAGCAACGATTAATAGGGTGTAAAAATTATGAGATGAACGATAAAGCATTTGTCCGATAGTTAAAATTACATACATCAGTAGTGCGCGTAGGGCCGAAGCTTGATTACCAATCATCAAAACATAGGAGACTAAAAATATCATCGTTATTATTTGACTGCTTTTTTTGGATAAAAAAAAGTAAAACAAAAACTTTTGTAGTAGCATAGCCATGATCATAATATGCATACCGGAAATAGCGATGACATGACTAATACCGACGCGACGATAAAGATCTTGCCAGGCCCGTGGTATTAAATCATCGGCACCGAAAAAATAAGCGACCATAATACTGCTTTCTGGTTCGATCATCTGACGCTGAATAATACTAATACTTTTTTCTTTCAATTGATCGAGCCAACTATTGGTTGGCGTCGATATTAGTAGTTTAATCGGTGGTTGAAAAAATACGGCAACGACTCCTTGGCTTTGCAAATAGTTACCATAATCTTGCTGCTGACTATCACTATTAAGCTGATATTGGCCATGCCAACTAATAAATTGCCCACGTTGATAAACCGGATAGAGCGAGGTCTTGATTAATAATTTAATTGATTGATTGTTAATAGTATATTTCACAGTCAACCATTGGGCGTCCGTGGTTTGTCTTGGCACTTGACTAATCAAACCTTGATAATCATTTACTTGGGAATTTAACAAACTGGTATCTGACTGCCAATAATAATTGGCTGCCGTCATCCGTAAAAAACCAATATTTAAGCCAATAAGAAAAAAAATTACTATTAGCTTCCGAACTTCAATTAATAAAAAAACTAATAAACTTAAACAAATAGCCACACCTAACCCGGGTTGTTGCCAAATAATTAAACCAACTATAAAGCCAATTAAACAAGAGTATTTTCTAAACATAAAAACAGGATCCTTAGTAGACCCTGTTTAATTTAAATAACTAAAATAACTTTACGGTACGAATGCTTTCGCCAATATCAATTAAAATAAGTGGCAACCACAACCATATTAACCAATGGTGCCAATCATAATTCAAATCAACCAGCGAACGCATAAAGACCCAAAGTATAACGATCAATATCGTTAAACAAGCGTTTAAGTTCAGCCAATTCCTATTATTAATCATTTGACTGGCATTAATGAATGATAGTACCAATACGCCATATAATAAAAGCAGATTGACACAATCTTTAATACTTTCCAGACCTTGATCCAAAACTATAAATAAACGACATAAACCAATGGCTACTACCATTAATAATAATAGTACGCCTAACCATTTTCTCACCGGCCATTGACGCATGATAACCTCGTATTTAATGAACTATTTTTTTGCTTGATATCCTAAATTAGCATAACAAAATTATTTCGTCAAGAAAACCCTAATACTATGCCTTAAACGATTAGTTTGTAAACGCGCACCCCAACAAATCCCAAAAAAAAGACCACAACTATCAATCAATACATCCCAAATACTGGCCACCCGACCAACCACAAATGATTGATGGATCTCATCAAAAGCCGCTAAAGAAACACCCAGAAAAAAAATCATCACCAATAATAAATAACGATGATAATTATCCACAGACCAAGAAACATATCCCGTAATCAACTTAACTAATAGTAATCCGAGAACTGTATAAAAAAACCAATGTGCCATCTTGCGAATGATTAAATCCCAAAATGATGATAATGGTAATGCGAGATTGGACTGATCAGACAAAAACCAAATAATGGTTAACCACATTAAAACAAAAAAACCGTATTTAATAATGTACCATAAATTATTTTTCATTTTCCTTGATCCTTTTATATCTTAAATAAGAGCTAATATAATCATTAAGTTCCCCGTCCAAGAGTTTTTGTGGCTCAGTGCTTTCTAAATTCGTTCGGTGGTCTTTGACCATTTTATAAGGGTGCAAAACATAAGATCGGATTTGATTACCCCAAGCGGCTGTTGTTAACTCGCCACGTATAAGTTTTTTTTCTTCTTCCTTTTGCGATTCCGCTAATACTTGTAGCTTGCTTCTCAGTATTCGTAAGGCTGTTTCTTTATTTTGTTGTTGCGACCGTTCGTTCTGACAAGTGACTGTAATACTGGTCGGTAAATGAACAACCCGAACAGCAGACTCGGTTTTATTAACTTTCTGACCGCCCTTACCTGAGGCTCGATAAGTATCAATCCTAATCTCCTCATCATTGATCACTACTTGAGCATCGGCATTAGCTAATTCCGGCATGATCTGAACCATAGCGAAAGAAGTATGACGAGCATGATCAGCGTCAAATGGTGACAAGCGCACTAAACGATGAACACCACCCTCGCCTTGCAAATAGCCATAAGCATAATCACCAACGATCTCCAAAGTAACACTTTTGTAACCAATTTCCGCTCCCAGACTACTATCAATGATATTAACCGACCAATTTTTTATTTCTGCAAAACGCAAATACATTCGCAGTAGCATTCCCGCCCAATCCTGCGCTTCGGTGCCACCGGCGCCAGCATAAATATTCATAATAACGCTACTTTGATCATATTTACCACTAAGCAGACTAAGCAACTCCCATTGACTAATTCTTTTTTCTAACTGCTCCATCATGGTTAATAATTCAGTTTGATTGTCGTCAGATTCAGTAACGGTAATCAACTGTGGTAAATCAGTAATTTGCTTTTGTAATTCTTGCCAACTAGCTAACTCTTTTTCCAAATTACTCAATCGTTGCAATGTTAAAGATGCCTCTTTCTGGTTTTGCCAGAAAGCAGGTTCTTGAGAAATATTTTTTAGTTGAAAAATCTCTTGTTCTTTACGAGCAAAGTCAAAGTAACCTCCCGAGCTCAAGAACTCGCTGCTGTAGTTGTTGCGCTTGATCAATTAGTATTTTCATATTATTTATATTCTGCTAATTGTACCACCACATCCTGGGTTTGACCACGATGATATACTTTCAAAGTAATTTTATCGCCCGGTTGATGTTTAGCCACTTCTTTGGCTAAAGATAACTCCCGATCCAACTTCACATTGTTAATTTCCAAAATAATATCATTTTCTACCAAACCAGCTAAATCGGCTGGACTACCCGGCATCACGGCTAATTCCTCTCTATTTTGACCACGGATAATTAAAGCGCCATAATTAAAATCTATTTTATTCTGCTGAGCGATAGCATCGTTGAGGATCACATACCGCACTCCCAAAAATGGTCGCACAATTTTGCCATATTTATTAACACTATCCACTACTTGCTTAGCAGTATTAATCGGTATCGCAAAACCGATTAGTTGGCCCGCTTGATTAACGGCCGTATTGATACCGATAACTTGACCATAAAGATTGAGTAATGGGCCGCCAGAATTTCCGGGATTAATTGCCGCGTCAGTTTGGATCACGCCTTCCAATTTTTCTGAAGACAAGCCATTGCCAGCTTCAATTTCACGTCCCAAGCCAGAAACAATACCAGTGGTTACGGTATTACTATATTCACCCAAAGCATTACCAATAGCCACTACCGTTTCCCCAATTTTAATTTTTCCCGAGTCACCCAGCTGCAAAGTTGGTAAATTCTTTTCGGCAATCTTAATAACAGCCAAATCATTAAAAGCATCACGACCTAGGACAGTAGCCTCATATTTTTTTCCATTAGCCAAAATAACAGAGTATGTTGCTTGCTCATCCTCGACAACGTGCTTGTTGGTGAGAATAATACCGTCATGGGAAATAATAAAACCCGTACCAGCGCCAACCTGTTTTTTTTCGGTTGGTTGCGGGCTGGATGGTTGCTGTGGTTGCTGATTGGGCCAGCCATTCCAATTAAATCCAAAGGGGGAAGAAAAAAATTCTTCCCAGGGAAAAAGTGACCCGATTTGATTATAAAGTTGTGATATTTCTTTCGTCGCAATAACGGAAACCACAGCTGGTCCGGCTGTCTCTACCACTCGCTCCACTGATAGTTTTTCCTCAGTAACTCGTGCTACAGCTTCTTGATTTTCACTCTTAGTTGCTGATTGACTACTACTTATTGATGCCAGTGGCCAGGGCGTTGACAAACCAATTTGGGAAAACATTTGATTAAATCCTGCTGGCAGATAAGTTGCTGCCACAAAACCCGTAGCCCCGCCGGCAATACCACCAGCGATTAAACTGATTAATATGATAATAATTATTTTTTGCTGATCAGTCTTCCAAAAATTCATAAATTTTAAATAATTATCTTACTTAAAATATACTCCCAACTAATTATACGTGAATAGCTTAGTTATTTTTTCAGTGGTATTTGTTGATATTGCTGCAACAATTTTTGTAAATCCAATATTGACGCTCCGCTACCAACTTTGTTCAAGCTTCCTAATAAAGATGGTAGAATTAATAATCCGATAATAATCGGCACTAAAATTAATAGTACTTGAATGGTGCCAACTATTCGACCCCAAAGAATATACTTTCGGATTTTCTCGATCTCCCGCTCCATCCTATCCAATCTGCTTTCCACTGTGGCTAAGGAGAATTCGGTATTAATATTTTTTTCGTCTTTCATTTCTTTTTACTTTTCTGCTTTTTAATAATTAAATTACTCACCGCTTTTTGAAATGAGGTCAAATCACTAAATGAATAATATACTGAAGCAAAACGAACGTAGGCGATCTGATCAAATTTCTTTAAATGACGAACCACAATTTCACCCAGATCACTACTAGTAATCTCATCCTTACGTTTTTTTTGAATATCCCGCTCCATCTGACTGATTAATTTTTTAAAAGCATCTTGGGTATACGGTCTTTTTTCCAATGCTCTTTTAATGCCTTTAATCAATTTTTCTTGACTATATGATTCACGGCGACCATCTCTTTTGATCACTGTTAAATTCAAAATTTCCATTTCTTCATAAGTGGAGAAACGATAATTACAACGTTCACATTCTCGACGGCGACGAATAGCTAAACCATCGGCGACTAAACGCGAGTCTAATACTTTAGTATTCTTTGATAGACAAATTGGACAGTGCATTATCCCATTTTCTTTCTAATAAAAGTAGGGATGTCTAATTCATCAGTACTTTCCTCTACTTTTTTCTTGGGTTCTTCCTTTTTTTTGAAAAAATCTGGTTTGCGATCGGTCTTCTTATCACTATCTATATCTTCAAATTTTTCTACAACCGGATTGGGTGTATAGCTCTTAACATTACTCATGCTTTCAATCTGCTTGATCGTATTGAAACCAGTAGCAATCACCGTGATCTTAACTTCGTTGTCCATCCGATCGTCAATGACCGCACCAAAGATTACTCGGGCATTGGGATCGAGCGATGAGGTAATTACTTCAGCGGCAGTATTGACTTCAAACATTGATAATTTGGGATCGCCAGTAATAGTAAATAATACTCCTTTGGCACCTTTAATCGACATCTCTAACAAAGGACTATCAATGGCTAGCTTTGCCGCCTCAACGGCTCTATTCTCACCACTGGCACGACCAATACCCATCAAAGCGCTGCCGGCATCCTTCATGATTGACCGCACGTCAGCAAAGTCCACATTAATCAAGCCCGGGATCGTGATCAGCTCGGAGATCCCTTGTACGCCCTGACGTAATACTTCATCAACAACATGAAAAGCTTCTAATAATGAGGTTTTTTTATCAATAACTTGCAATAGGCGATCATTGGGGATGGTAATAATAGTATCAACCTTATCAATTAAATTATCCAAAGCTCGTTCGGAAATATTACGTCTTTGCGCGCCTTCGAAAGCAAAAGGTCTGGTTACCACAGCTACTGTTAAGGCACCAAGTTCTTTAGCGATTTGCGCCACGATCGGTGAAGCACCAGAACCAGTACCGCCACCCATACCGCCGGTTATAAAGACCATGTCAGCGTCTTGCAGGGCTGCTTGAATATCTTCTTTATTTTCCTCAGCTGATTTCATACCAATCTCCGGATCCATACCAGCGCCTAATCCTCTTGTCGTGTTCCGACCGATATGAATTTTTTTATGAGCATCTTTGCTGGACAAATCCTGAGCATCAGTGTTGACGGAAATAAATTCCACACCACGAATCCCGACTTTCATCATACGATTAACAGCCGAACTGCCAGAACCACCAATACCGACAACTTTTATTTTAGCAAAAGTTTCTATTTCTGGTTTTATTTCCATTGATTTGCTTTTAGCAATAAATTTTGACATATGCTCTTATGATTATTATTTATTCTATGGTAATAAAGAGGAAAACCAATCACGTACCCGACGAACAGTTTGATTGGTAGATGAGAAGGGATTATCACGCAAGGACTTCTTGCTACCACTCTGCTTCATACCCCAAATCGCTAAACCTAAAGCCTGCGTGTATTCGGGATCGTTAACCTTATCAATAGCGGAATTAATTTCTAATGGGTAGCCAAGAAATGCTGGTAAGCCTAATTTCTTTTTGGCTAACTCAATTAACTGTGGCAATTTAGCACCACCGCCAGTAATGACAATACCAGCCGGTAGTAAACCATCACGATTAATCGAGCGTAACTCGGCATTGACCAAGTCCAAAATTTCCTCACAGCGTGCTTGAATAATTTCCGCTACGTACTTTAATGAGATCATGGTGCCCTTTTGTTCTGTCTCCGCCAAATCAGCTAAGTCAATTTCGTCTCTCTTGCTAATATCTCGTGCTAAGGCTTGACCATACTCCAACTTAACCATTTCTGCCACAGCAGTATGCGTCCGTAAACCAATAGCTAAGTCGTTAGTAATATGATTGGCACCAATTGGTAAAATCTTGGCTTGTAAAATATTACCCTCCTCATAAACAATTAACGAAGTAGTGGCAGCGCCAATATTAACCAAAGCCACACCGAGCTCTTTTTGCTTCTTGGTCAGCGTACTTTCCGCATTGGCTAAAATAGAAAAAACTAAATCAGCAATATCAACACCGGTACGATAAATACAAGTGGTCAAATTTCTAATTTGGGAAGTCAAACCCAGAATTATTTTAGCATTAACTTCCAAGCGAACTCCGGTCATGCCAATAGGATCTTTGATCTTGTCCTGACTATCAACATTGAAGTCAAAAGGAATAATGTGTAATATTTCATAATTAGGTGGCGTCGCCACTGCCTGCGCTGCTTCGATCACGCGACTCACGTCATCTTCTTGTATTTCACCATTAGCTTTAGCAACGGCTACTACACCTTTACTGGGCTGGCTAATAATATGGCTACCAGAGATACCAATCACAGCGCTTTCAATTGGTAAGCCAATCATCCGCTCTGATTTCTCCAAACAATTAGAAATACTGGATACTGCTTCATCAATGCTTTTAATAGTGCCTTTACTTACTCCTTCCATATCAGCTTCCGCTGCACCTACCACTTGAATTAACCCATTTTTTAGTCTTTGCAAGCTAACAACACGGACTTTACTAGAGCCAATGTCAATACCGGAAATAATTTCTGTATGCGCCATAATTAATATTATATAACTTAGTTAAATTATAACAGAATAGTCAGGTACTGCCAAATGAGTTGACTATAAAAAGTGAACAATTAAATTGTTCTCTTAAAATTTAGCGGATATTTAGAAAAAATATCGACTGAAAATAATAATACCAATGATAATAGACAAAATTGCCGCAAGCAATACACTGGCAGCTAGCATGTCCTTGATCGCGCCCACATAATGATTAAGGCGGGGTTTTAATAAATCAATAATTCTTTCCCAAGTGGAGTTTAAAATTTCCAAAACAAGAACAATACCAATTAGTAGTAACAAAACAGCATTCTCTAAATAGGTGGTTGGCAATACGATCATCATAATGACAACCAGTAGTGCTAAACAAACTTCAATACGAAAATTTGATTCACTTTGCCAAACTATTTTGATACCCAGAATAGCTCTTTTTAGACTTTTGTTAAAATTCATGAACAAAATACTTTAATAATTTTTCTTCTAGCTTTTCCATAATTATATAATCCTTTTTTTTCTCATGATCATAGCCAGCCAAATGTACCAAACCATGCACTACTAATTTACTAGCTTCATAGCTTACTGTTACTCCCCGCTCTTGGGCCTGTCTTATTAGTTGTTGCCGGCAAATATATATTTCACCCTCCTCGTATCCTTTTTTTTCTGGATAATAAAAAGATAAAACATCAGTAACTTTATTTTTCTGACGATATTGATAATTCAATAACTTAATTGTCTTTTGATCAGCGATAATAATCGAGACCGGGAAAGATAATTTAAGTTGCCGATAAGTTTGGCGGACAATCCTCTGCACCAACCCAATAATCGCCTTGGGGAATAATTCCCAATGATAATAATTTATTGTTAACATTAATTTTTTACTTCTATTAACTTGGTAGTACTTTGACAGGAACCAACTAACAGAGAACCATCCGCTTGTAAATTCAGATAATAACCAGTTTTCGCATCCGAACCGCCACTAGGGTCCTTGGGTAACTGCGTTAGACCCATCGGTGCCAGGAAGCTACTCAAATCAACGCACTGATTTTCCAAAGTCAACTCATGACAACTGCTTTGGCAACCATCAACCAGCGTTCCTATTTGTTGACTGGTTTCTGTTTTATTATCTATCGTTGATGGTAAGGATAATTGACTATTCATATATTTTAATAATCCTTGATGAATAGCAGTCACATCTTGCTCTCTTTTTTCATCATAACGAACTTGTTCAGCCAAAAAATCTTGACGGATGGCAAAACTTTTCAAAAATAACTGATAAGTTATTTTATAATTCAATTGATTGGTCGTACCTAAGTTATAAATCAATAAATAAATATTACTGCCAACAGTTAAATAAGTATTTAAGCCATCTTTGGTTTGCACGCCAATTAAACCATTGATTGATAAATCAATCAGCTGACTATTGTCAATGGTGGGATTAAATTTCTGATACCAGGCGCGCGCGGATAGCGATACGGGATTGGGTTGAATAATAATCTGAAAATATTCACTAGTAGCAGAATTAAATATTACTTCCTGATTATCTTCAGTTAGGGCTTTAACCGTCCATTCCGCAGGATAGACTACGGTATAGCCCCATCGTTTATTATCATATTTATTAACGGTATTAGAATCAATAAGTAGCGCACCTTGGCCCTTAGCGGGATCATAAAAACTGGTAATTTCTGTACCATCGGTATAGCCATCTTGATCAGTGTCCATAGTGGCTGATTTACTATGATAAATATTCTCCTCAATATCACTGACGCCATCTTTATCACTGTCTAAACCATTAATAATTTCAACTCTCTCATTGGTCTTACTATCCTCCGTACCAGTCGCTTTTTGTTCGCTAGTAATTGGTTCAAAACCACTGGTCGTGGCCTGATATCTGCCGCTGGCCAAATTAATACTATCCATCTGCGCTCCGCGCTCCAGAGTAAATGATAGTTTATAGTCTTGATTGTTTTGCTGAGGACGATAGACATAATTTTCACCACCTGGTTTAGGATTATTGGGAAGTATTTCTAAATACTTACTGACCAAATCTTCTAACACATCGGGGTAAGCTTGATGGTCTTGATAATAAGACCCCAAAGCATTGCGGATATTAGTAACATCTTTCAATCGTTGCTCATCACGCAATTCCGGGGTACTTAAATCCTGCTTTGGTACTGGCTCGCCTTTTTTTTGATCTGCTGATTGTTCGGCTTGCTGATTAGTCGAATCACTGCTTGCCGGCGCTTGGCGCCGTAAATTATAAACAAAAAAAATAATACCGGCTATTACCAAAATAGCTAACAAAATAATACTACCAATAATCAACCAACTCTTAATCTTGTCATTGCCTTGCGTTTTTTGTTCATCTTGAAAATTAAGAGCATAACCGCTAAATTGTTGGTTGTTCGGTTGTTCTGATGTTGTGTTTTTATTTTCCTCCATGCTCAATAATTTATGGCAAAATGTTTAATTTGCCCGGACCATTAGGATTATAACCACTTTTAACTTCAATACCATCAACATAACCATCGGCGTCAGTATCAGTATTTAAGGGATCGGTTTTATAAATCATTACCTCTTCCTTGTCTAGTAAACCATCTTGATCACTATCCACCTTAAAGGGATCAGTGCCGAGCGCTGCTTCTTGTTTATCTGTTAAACCGTCAGCATCACTATCAGTATTGGCATCAACTTGCTCTGCTGGTTGATTGATATTGTCTTGCTCATTGCTATTGGACTGATTTTCATTGTTATTGGGCTGGTCGTTACTGGCGGTATTCTCTGGACTATTGGATACAACATTAGTATTTTCCTGCACCACTGGTTCCGAATTTGGTCGTAATAACAAAAACGCAGCAGCAGCAATAATAGCCAGTAATAAAACTCCAGCAGCAATCAATATCTTCTTATTGCCCAGTATACCACTATTAAACTTAATGCTCGCCGGCAATTTAGTTAACGGCTCAATGGGCCCTACTACTGGTTCTTTTTTACTGACCGGTGTTGACACGGCACTGGGCTCTGTACGCCAATCATGATCATCCTTTTCTAAGGTGGCAAAAATATCCTCTGGCTCATGATCCAATAGTGCCTTAGCTGGTGCCGTCGGTGATAATGGACTTATCGACTTTTGCTCGGGTTCTTGTTTTGATGTTGGTTGTAAATCTTCAAACATAAATTATTTAACAAATTTATTAATAAATATTATTGCTAATTGTTGTGGGAGTAATTTTGACTGATTCACAGCTAGTACTATTACCTATAGAAGTCCTATCTGGCGGATAAATGCTATTGAAACCGTGCATCCAATAACGACCATCAAATTCAAAATTCATAAAAATATTATAAGAGTTTGTTTCATATTTATACTTATAAACATGAGAATTACTACAATAATAAGTTGCTGTGGCTGGCCGCCAACAAGTGATAGGATCATAACCAGCTGGACAATTCTGATGGGTATTAACTGGGTCTTGCGGTACGGTGCCGCCCAAGATAGTACCGAAAGTAGATTGCCACGAATCCCAAGCTGATACGGAAGTATTTGGTAAATAAGTACCGGATAATAAAATTGGATAATTATTATTTAAACTTTTATAACTTTGCAATAAAGTTCTTAATTGATAAATATCTTCCCATCTTTTAGTATCCCGCGCCAACTTTTCTCTACTATTTACATCTGTCAAATTGCTATTAAATGTGAGATTTTTATAAAAATCATTGTAAATTGTTTGCGTGATAGTATTTGCTTGATCAGTATAGGATATTAGTAAAATATTAGTGTAAACTTGATCGGTATTAACAACATTGGCAAAATTAATATAGGTTGATCGACCCTCGTTAATAGCCGAGTATTTATTAACCGCCAGCGAAGTTGGCGACCCTTGATACTTGGCATTGTTCTGATACCAGGCTTGGGGCGAGAAGTGATTATAGTTGGCGTAAGTACGAACGCCAATAGCATCATAGATGCCATATTTACTTAAAGTAAATAAATTATTAGTTAGCTCGCCCACAATTACTGTCCCTGGCTTCATTTCTAATGCTGGTAGTACATTGCCAGCCTGATAAACAGTCGCTTGATCATTAGCTTCTAGTTGCCAATCATCACAACTTACAGTTATGGCATTTTCATTACTTGAAACACGCAGACCACAATTTATTTCTACACCCTTAGCGTTCGCACTAACCTGTCTTGTTATTGCTTTTGTTTGCCAATCAGCTGTTGAACAAATAGTAGTATTGCTACTCTGTCCGGGTATTCTGACACCATTTGCATTCAGTTCCCACAGCTCCATCAAAGCAAAGCCGTCATTACAATTACCACTAGCACCCGGCATTGTTGTTTTTATTTTGCTAGAAAAGGTATACTTTTTTCCTGGAACTATACTCATAATTGCTTGCGATACGATCATATATTCTTCAATTTCCCCTCCCTGGTCTTCACCCCGACTATATAGTTGCCAATATTTATTATTAGCCTCGCTTACTATTTTGATCTCGTGAGGCTTATGTAATTCTCCGTGCCATTGATCATAACCATCAGCAATATTGTTACTATCAATATCTGTTTCCATATTACTATTATAAACAATATTCTTATCTTGAGTGCGACAATAACGAGTACTAAAATTAAAATTACTTTCTTGATAAGTCCAAGGCAAGGAACATAAGAAAATATTTATTGGCAGCTCGGCTTGTCCCTGACCATAAGCGCCAGCATTAACATTAACATGTAATGTAATATCGCCATTACCGGCGCCACTAGCACTGAGTGTTGTAAATCTATTATTGGGGTTAACTAAACTAACCAAGCTACCATTACCAACTACGCTCCAAGTATAAGAAGCGTTGGTGATAGCATTGTTATTTTGATCATAGGCGGTAGCGGAAAAAGTCGCCGATTTATTAGCCTCATTAAAACTATAGGCACTGGGTGTTATCTCTACTCGGTCCAACAAGCAAGTTTGCAAGCCAGTACTAAAGGAACTAGTATAATCTGTTGCCATATATCCCGTTGGTAAAAAACTAATACCGTCAGATCCACCCGCCACCGTCAAGGTGTAATATTTATTAGCTTGCAGGCCAGTGACTGGCAAAACATATATTTTACTATACGGTCCAATTCTATTTACATAGACTTGAATAGATAATGACGTGCCATTACAATTTGCCGCTCGTAAAACTTTAACTTTGATAAAATTACGCAACTGATCATACAGTGTTAATAATCTATTACCGCTATCCGATTTTACCACTGGGCGACAACTAATATCCATTTCTCTAAGTTCTACTCGACCAGGATTTACTACCCCGCAATAACTATCTGGACAATCAACGTGATCACTACAACTATTTCCCTCTTCTGGTCCACTTAAACAAGTCAAACCAGTGCCGTTGCTATTTAAACTATTAGGATCAACGCGATCGCGGAAAAATACTGACACTTCCTTATTAATACATTCGTTGATCGGTGGTAAACCCGGCAAGCATAGATTAGTATCTAACTGACACGCTGAGGTGCATTGCAGTGTTCCGCCACGACTATAGCCTTTCTTTTCACAGGTTAAATCAGATGGATTAAACACAGCTACTTCACCAACTTCCGCCAACACAAAATCGCAAATTTCTTCGGGATCTAATCGATTATTGCCACAATTACCAGGAATAACTTTTAAACTACCACTACCGTTTTTTCCACTCGTTGTAGCGTTGACCGTTGTTTGACCAACTGTCAAACTTAAAACATCTTGCGTATCACCAACCATCTCAATATTAATATCATCAAAATATACTGTACCGCTATTTATTATCAATCTGATTTGCAGTTCATCTTGCATAATTGGCCGAGTGATATCAATTTGATTCCAAGTATTATAGTTGCCCGTCAAAGGAATGGCTATATCATTAAACCATATCTGACCAGTACCAGCATCAGTTGGTCCGGTTCGTTTAAACCAAACAGTGATGTGATAAGATTTATTGGGAATTAAACCACTAATATTTTGATATAAATAATTTTTGGCATTGGGTGCTGTCTGCGTCACAGCATTACCGTGAGGAGCGCCAACGCTGACAACTTGCCAACTCTCTAAATTATCCGCTGCTTGCCAAATAGTTGGACTCAATCCCGCATCATCATCTTCAAAATCCTGATTGTTTACTGCCGGCAAAACTTGAGCAATGGTTCTATTAGCGCTACTCCAGCTCCAATTAAGACCACTGCTATTAATCAAAAAACATTGATTGGTATAGGCCATTGATGTGTAATTTTGTTTGACGCCAATAGCCAAATCATCTTTAGTTGCCGGTTCCACAGAAACAGTAGCAACGGCACAGTCAGCATCAGTAGCCGTAGCAAAACTCCAACTATCATTAACCGCCACTGGTACCCCAGTGATACTCTTCACGCCGGTGGTGACAGTCATCCGATAATGAACACTATTTCCCAAATTTGTATCCGGACTAAAAATAAATCCCCTGACCTTATCATTTTGATAGAATGGAGTAACCCTACCACTTACTGGACACCACCACTTATCAACTGCTGCTAAGGAATTTAACGTAGTATTTTTTAATAACATGCGCCATAAATTCTTAATTTTTTGCCAGGGTAAAAAACCAGACTGACATGCAGATTCTTGCTCTCTAGCTAAATAAATATTGGCATTATTAACCGTTGTCGGATCCAGGTCTTGAGTAAACAAAGCGGAAACTGCTGCTTGCCGACAAACATTCGTAGCGTTACGTTGCGGTGACGGACTTTGAATTTTGCCATTACTACAGCTGGGTTCTTCCAAAATCCGCGGCGCGTCAGGTGCTAACTCAACATTAAGATCAGCATCACCAACTATATTGCCAATTCTGGCCTGCGCCTTAGTTTGACCCTCAGACAATCCTTGGAAGTATTGAATTTCATTAATATTACTATCGCCCCTAATTAATTGGAGGTTATCACAAGAGATATATGTTGGGTTATGATCATCTTGATCTTGCAAATAACAATTTAACTCTATTTTCCCCGAGCTGATATCAAAATTAAAACTATGATACGACCAATCAGTCTGACCAATAAAATCCGATTCAAATAATCTTTCTTTACGATTGTTCTCATCGTTAACATACCAAATTTCTACACCGGCTTTCCTGACACCATCAGACACTCGGACATTAAAAGACAAGGCGTAATTACTATCCCGCTCAATATCTATAAACTGTTGTGCAATAATATATGCTTCCGCTTCTTCCGCTCTACCACTGCCAGTAATTGTTAAATACTTATTATTATTAAGGTCTTCAATGGCCACAATCTCTTCACTCGTACCGGTCACAAAGCTACTCCAACCAGTCAGATCGTCTGAGAAATCACCGTTAATTATAGCTGGATTAATATTGGCGATAGTTGCGTCAGCACTACTCCAATTTTCTAAAGCGTTCGTTAAGTTATTATCATACTTATCTTTAACCAAAGCAGTAAATATTGTTTCTTTATTGATACCAACGGTTGCCGATGGTGGCGTCAGCTCAATTTTATCAACAGCGCACTGAGCGTCAGAACTATCAAATTGCCAACTTTGCGGTGCTAATAAATCACCATCAAGACTACGAATTTGCCCAGCCAGTAAATAAACTTGGTATTCTAAAAATGGTAACCATTGTTGATTTGGTAGGTTAGGATAAAAAATAAAAGTTTTTGGGGCGCTGTCTTGCAAATCAGTAAAGCTAAAAGTACCAGATACTACGCCACCAACAGGACAATCACGACCGCGGCAGCGAACCTGAACAGAGCTATTACTAATACTAACGCGATCCATAGGTTTGTTAAAAGTAACTCGTACTGCTTCATTCGTACACACCCCGCTACCTTCCGGGCGTTTAGATACAATATGGAAATCTCCACTTTGCGGACAAACTAGACAATCTACCCCACCACAATCAATGCCAGTTTCATCCTCATCTTGCACTAAATTAGTACAATGCTCAGCAACGATAGTAACATTAATTGGCGAACTTAATTTAGCATTGCTGTCTAAGTCATATGCCTTGGCTTGCAATTTATGGGTCGTATTCTTGGCTAAACCAACAGTATCCCAATTCCAACTGTACAAATTAGTGTCCTGCTTATTATAAACAAAGATAATACCACTACCAGACGAGTCAACAACTAAAACATCCGGTACGTTATCACGATTTACATCAACGATCTTAATTTTATCGTCACTATAGCCATAACTATAACTCATTAATTTCAAAACTGTCTCCTGACCAAAATTACCATTACCCTGATTGTATAAAACTGATACCTTGCCATTAGAATCCAGGTTAACAAAATCTACTAATCCGTCATTATTTAAATCACCAGTAGCACCAGACCAAGCATAGGTATTGCTTGCTAATGGTATTCTCCTGGACTGGAATTCGCCGCCAATATTTTTATAAACGCTAAGCCAACCTCTATTAGCATTAGCTGATACCAAAATATCCTGATCGCCGTCATTATCTATATCAGCCGTTAAAATATCCTGGATCCAATCATCGATATAACTAATTTTTTGCGTAAAATCGTATTGGCCCTTATTATTATAAACTATATTCAAACTATCATTACTGCTATAAATCAAATCGCTCTTACCATCACCATTTAAATCAGCCCAAGCTATAGCATTTATTGACCATTGCTCAATGGTGCCGGGATCAATAATTTGCTCAGTAAACACCCCTTGACCATTATTAATTTTGGCTTCAAATTTATTCTTCATACTAACAGACAATAAATCAGGATCACCGCCACCATCTAAATCACCAATTTCCATATGTCCATAAATACCAATACTACTCTGACTTGGCAAATAAGTTGCTGTTGCCCAATTCAATTTACCAGTAGATAAATAAACTTGGCGATCGCTAACATCCCAACGATAGTTACTAATTGCAATATCCTGATATTGATCCTTATTAAAATCAGACAGACCAACAGCTTGCGGCGCACCAGTAGTTGTGTAAGTGCCCGTGCCAGAAACATATTTCATAGACACTGCTTTTTGCCAAACATTTTGATAAGACACATTGTTAACTGAATTAGACCGATAAACAGAAATATAAGAATTGGCACTGTTGGTATAATAGGAATATTGATTAGAGGCAGCAACTACTAATTCTGGTATATTGTCACCATCTAAATCTTGCGCCTGAAAACTAGTGGTTCCGGGCTGTGTGCTCATTATCCGATTAATACCAAATGTCGTGTCTTGATTATTCTCAAAAATTTGTGTTGATCCACTATAATCTGGTATAGCCAAATCTAAATACTCATCATTATTAACATCAACAAAGGCAAAGTTTTCGTGCCATCCGCTAGCAGTACTAATTATTTTTTCTTTGGCAAAGGTGTACCCATTACTGATTAGGTAAGTTATTTGATAGGGCCAGCTATTATTAATAACCAAATCGTCACCGCCGTCATGATCAACGTTGATTGCCTGCAAATAATTATAGTTGCTATAACTGCTACTTGTATATTGCTTGATTGCCTGAATATTGCCAAATGTTCCATCGCCATTGCCATACAGGACTTCCCCTGGGCCATAATTATAATAATAATAAGAAACATAAGCTAAATCTTGATTGCCGTCATTATTAAAATCACCAGCTACCATATCAGTAATCCAATCAGCTCTTTTAGATGTTGACTTCTCTAACATTTGGCCAGAGGCGCCAGCACTTAAATAAATATATAATCTTTTACTGTCGTTGCTGTCCCAACTATTTTTATAAACTGCCAAATCAGCATAACCATCGTTATTAAAATCAGTGGCCACAATACCCCGGGGGTAGTTACTATAGGTGTTACCATAGTTAATTGTCTGATACTGACTAAAAGTACCGTTGGTATTTTTATAAAGAGCCACAGAAATAGAGCTGTAATATGAAGCATAATTAGAAATAGCCATATCTAAGTCACCATCTTTATCAAAATCACCCAGAACTGCTCTGTAAGTATAGTTAAAACCAGTCTCATGCCAAACAGGATCTTTGAATTGACCATTTCCTTTATTCAAAATAACAGCATATTTACCATTACTCCACATGGACAATATTATAATATCTGAATAGCCATCATTATTAATATCACCGATCACTGGGGAAGAATAAATATAATTTTCGCCTAAACTATAATTTTTTCTGGGTAAAAACTTACCCTGACCATTATTCAACAGAATGTCATAACTAGTCCCCCAGTAAGTAAAGATTGCTAAATCTTCATAACCGTCTTTATTAAAATCAGCGCTTAGTGCTCTGGTACCATAATAAACCGTTTCGTACGATCGATTTGTTTCAAAAGCCATTGCTGTAGCAACTCTTGCTTTTTGCTGATCATCCACAAAAAATTCGACATAAGAAACGCCTGAGTCATCAGTGGCCTCGGCAATAATTGGCACTACAGAGTTCTGAGTAATGCGAGCATTATTTACTGGTTCAATAATACTGATACTCGGTGGAGTTAAATCTATCGCATTGGAACTTGCAAACTGGTGAGTGCACTTGCCGTTGAAGCATCCCAAGGCCTTGGCATCGGTTGCCATGATCGATCCTTCATTTGTCGTAACTTTAATAGTACTCAAAGCGGGCCAACAGAATAAATTAGTATTCGGTGCTGGACAGGTGGCATTGGCTGTTAATTCCAATAAATTACCCGTGATATTAGCCGTATAAGCTAAATCTTCTGGCTCCGTAGGAGTAATATTTTGTACTAATACGTCTTCGTTAGCAAACGATGTTGGCTCGATATTATTATTAAAAAATAATCTAATCAAAGAGTTACGAGGTGCCGGCGGCGGTGTTACTGGCTTTACTTCGGTGATAAAGAAATCGCTCGTGGGAATATCTTCCGTATTACAACTATAGCGATACAAATAAGCTGGGCCGGTTGCTGGATAAATACCCTGCCCAATTTCTCTACCTGTTTCTACTAAATCGCCCAAATAAACTTTTTTATTAATCCAATCATACTGACCAGAGATAACGTTACTACCGTGACCGATCGGATGTCCCTGGTGAGTTGACCACTGATCGATGATTTGACCGGTCGTGACATCCATTTTACGAACCGTACCAGTCCAAGCTAGTGCATAAACATACTTACCATCAGCAATAATACCATCAGTATAAAATGAATCTTGACCAGATACCCACTCCCGCACCAACGACCAACCATTTGCTGGATCATAGACGCGTACTTTAAAACCATTATAAACAAAACCGTCGTGGCCATAGGACAAACTATACATGTACTGCCCATCAGAAGTAATCATTTTACAGCCTGAGCCAGTTACGCCCGAGTCGCGACTAAGCAAACCAGCGCTCACAGTAAATGTAGTTTTCTGACCTGTATTTATATCAATTTTTTCTAAATTATTACCGGAACAAGCATCATTATAGAGAAAGCCATCTGGGGCATAAGTTAAAGAAATAGATCCAGTAACGGTTGCTAGCGCTCCATAATCTTTACCTGCCACTGTGCCCTGATAGCCGGTGCCAATTTTATTAATCACCCGATCATATTCATCATAGCTACTCCAACTTTTACCATAAACATACTTACCGTCGGTAGCTAGCGTGCCTACGGCTTGGCTATTTTCTACTGCGACCGGTGGAAAGCTAGGATCCATTGATGAGTCAGTAGCAAACATACAGCCGTCAGCGTTATAGTAGAAAGGTACCGTATTACTTTCCACCGTGATGATACTATCTTGATAAACATTACCTGGACACCATGAGCCGATATGGAAACCAATACACGTTCTGCCGGAAACCACATTTTTTAAAACTTTAACTGGTCCTGATTTAACTGCTGCTGTTATTGTCGTGTTCAAAAAATTCATACCCGAGCTATTAACGCTCGTCTGTACATTATTAGTAAAAATTGGTTTACTATCATTCCTCTCTCCCAAAATATCAACTTGATGAATACGCATATTAGAGTCACCCAGCATTCCTTGACCATAACCCCACCAATCATTGACCCAGGACAATCTGACAGTATGATTACCAGATGGTACCTGACCTAAGTCAACAATGCCGGTTTGGATATCTGGTGTGCTGGCTAAATTATAAAACTCTGCTCGATAGACGCCATTAATATATACTTTTACCTGGTGCTGAATGTCTATGGCTGTCAAATCTTCTGAGTAGTTATCAGTTTTAGCTGATAAACGATAATAACCGGTAGTGGGAAAATTAAAAGCATAGTCAGCGGTAAAATTAGAACAACTTCCTATATACTGACCGTCGTTCACTAGACAGCTACCACTAACTGCGCTAAATTGTGCGCCTTTTTTGGTACCTACTATATTACTATAAGAAATAAAATTATCCCCTCGTAAATAGGTTTGGTTTCCCGCTTTACCATAATCAGGTTCCAAGGCGCAGAGATTGACGCCCAATGGATTGGTATTAATCGAAAATGGTTTTTTATTACTTTCAATATTGTTCGTATCCAGTGCGCCAACTATCACATTATCAAAGGCAACATAATAACCATAATCAGAATACAAACCAACACTACCATTGGGTAACGGGGTGGGGTCTTGAAAAGACAATCGTTGGGTGCCATCAATAAACACCGTAATCAAACCACCTCTTTTTTCAATGCGTAAATCATACCAGCGGTTACGGGAAAAGATCCAACTCTCGGTTGCTGCCATCACCACACCATTTCTCTTAATACGCAAACCCTTAAAATCAGAATAAACATAAGTGGATGTTTGACCAGTGACCGGGTTAGTATAGATAGAGGTATAGGGATACTCGGCCATTTCCAATAAGTAATAATTATTATTGGCATAATTAAATACTAAACCAACTGGCCAAGGATAGTTTGGTTTTATCTTAGCATTATAAACATAGTCGGTACTGGTAACTACCTGTTTACTAAACATGATCTGTTTAACGGTAGCACTTTGTACGGAAATAGAGTTATTAATAATTCGCCAATTAGCCACTTTATTAAATGACCATTTATTTACATCAATATCGGTCATGTTAAAATCATCGCGGAAATATAGTTTACCATTCTTCACGACTTTAACATCGTAAGTACCAGTCTTCATGGATTCTGGTACCTCGGCAATAATTAGTTTATTGGTCCAGCTACCTTCACAATCAGCAATATTGGCAATGGTGTCACCAAATTGCACATAACCATTGCCAAAGTTACCACCGTAAATACTCACGTACTGCCGAACTGGTCCGGCGCCGGGACTGAGATAATCAATATAAGGACTCATATCAAAATTTAGAGTATTGGAATCAGTGCCTAAGACTTTAACATAAGCCGGGCCACCGTCGGCTCCCACGGGAACACGGGCCGAGATAGAAGTATTGGACCAACTATCTATTTTATCCACTGTTCTTTGACCAAAATAGACTGTGCTATTCTCTTTAGTATCGCCAAAATTGTATCCAGTGATCGTTACCAAGCTATCATCCGTGCCAAAAGTTGGCGTAATAGAACATAGTGCTGGTCGTAAAGTATTATTCACAGTAAACGTTTGTGTCGAGATAGCGCTGCCAGTATTTTTAACAACTTTCACTCGATCGCCAGACCAAGTATTCAAGGGCATTTCAATGATAATCTGAGTATTGGACCAACTGTTAGTACAATCAGCTATTTTAACACGATTGTACCCCGTCCGATCATTGCCCAATAAAACATAGCTGTCGTTGGGTAGATTGCCAAAATTATTTCCTAGGATAGTGACTAGTGTTTTAATATCCTTTCTGATCATGCCATTGTCCGGAGTAATACCACTTATTACTGGTATATCCAGATCAACGTTAACTGGTACTGTAGAACTGTGCCCTAGAGTACTTGCCGAAACATTAGCAACGCCATCTTGGAATGGTGGTCCGGTTGACTTCATCGTAGCGATCGGATCTTGCTTACCATTATTATCTACATCTTTCTCCATCGCTGTAACAATACTTGCTGGAACTGAGTTCCAATCCCAATCAAATTGATAGGCGTCTAGTTGCTGACCTCTTGGTGAGCAACTATCAGGATCACTATACGCATAAGCGGTCAAATCCGCGGTTTCTTCGGCTCGATATAAAACAGTGTTATTGGGCTGCACGCCAGCGCGACTAAGGGTACACAAACGATCGGCCGTCTTAAAAATCCAAGAATAAGCATCGTCAAAAATACCATTAGTTGAATAATTAATATTCTCGATAAGACCACCCTCGGTATTTACTAAATACAATTCACCGGTTTTAATTACGGCACGATATTTTTTATTAATTTGTAAATTATTTTTGGGAACGATGGTTAAAATATAATTAGCGCTATCATAATAACCCACCTCATTTTCAATGTAACGATATTGAATTTCCGGTCCTAAATTATCACACTGCTCATCAGTACAAGGATAAACACCGATACTCATATCAGATATACTATCCATATCCAAGGGGTTAGAAAACTTGATACCCAGAACTGCGTTAATGCAGGCGTCTTCACATTCTGGCCAAACTTGCTCGACGATAAATGGTGATAAGTGCTGACCAGTAGTAAAATTCCAACTATATTCGTCAGCGCCAGTATTAGCAGCACAATTGCCAGTGGTGCGACAAATACCATCACCACAGCACTCTTTGCCTGGTACGCAACTATTGGCCACGCAAGCACCCACAGAGAAATTAATACTATTACCCTGAGCGCCACTGCTAGACTTTACTGCTACGGGACCGGTCACGCTACCTATTGGTACGGCTGTTTTAGTATGAGCATTAGTCCACTCGGTGATCGCCGCTATTTTATCAGCAGCAAAAGTTATCAAACCACTAACTAAACCAAATCCTTCACCGTAAATATCTACTGGTGTGGTAATTGGTCCGTTGTCTGGTGATAATAAACACATGCCTGACAATAATGGCGTGGTATCCACGGTAAATATCTCTGCATTGCTCAACTTATTACTGCGATCAACAATAACCTCCCACGCTCCTAACTCACCAGCGATAACCCGCGGTACTTTAACTAATATTTCATTGTTATTCATCAATCCTGTACCACAAACAGTAGGGAAATCTAAATCCGCTGGATAAGTTAAACCCTTACCGGAATTAACAAAGCGGACCAAAATATCAGCCGGATTATAACCAAAATTATCGCCATGAATAGTGACGTAGGTACTTAAGGGACCATTAGCTGGCTCTAAATAAGCAATGCTAGGTCTGAGAATATCCGGCACTACTTGATAAAAAACGGGATTACTGTTTTCCCCAGCAACCTTGACGTGAACGGAAACTGAACCAGGATTTAAATTAGGAATCACTGATTCAATATTTTGATCATGCCAATCATTAACAGCTGCGGTAACACCGCCAGTAACCACGGCATTGCCGGTTGATTGCGTAGTGAATTGTTTACCATATAAATCGGAAGCGGATAAAGCCACGCCAGCAGCCGGATTAATATTACAAACGCCGGGACGCACTGTCGTGTTGACGGTAAAATTTCCTTGCCATCCCAACTCATCAAGCGTGGTATCAATTCTATTACCGCTGGTGGCTAATTTAATACCACCAGTCACAGCTCCCACCGGTAGCTCAATAATAATTTGTGTCTCTGACCAAGCGTTGATGCAAGCGGCTAAGGGGGCAACTTTTTCATCACCACTCACTGGTGTACCCAAAAAAGTTATCGTACCAGGAGTAGAACCAAAGCCTTGACCAAAAATTGTTATATAGTTACCAACGGCACCATTATCTGGCAAAATATTGAGAATCACTGGGTTAAGTTGACAAGTACACTGTACCTGATCGCAACTTCCGACGGCACAAGCACTAAAATTTGGTTCGCACGATGGACTGGGATTACTATCACAACTCTCCCCCAAACAAGCGCCACAACCGTCACCGCAATCAATTCCTGTTTCGCTCTCGTCTTGCACGCGATTAAAACAATGCGCTGGTCTAATAATAACTGGGACAACGGATGATTCACTAACATTGCCGCATAAATCTTCCGCCCGGGCTCGCAAATTAACCGTGGAGCCCTCTGGGTAACCGCTAACTTGCCAATTCACTTGATATGGCTCACTAGTTACCATGCTTTCGGGTTGGGTATTTACCTCGTTGGCTTGAAAACTAACGTAAGAAATTCCTGTTTCATCTTGGGCTTGAGCCAAGACGTTGGTTAAAACTCCATCACCTATTTGACTATAAGAAACCGGCTGAACAATAGTTAAAACCGGGCCAGTTAAATCAATGATTGTTCCCGTTGTGAAGTGTGACTCGCAAGGATATAAATTATTATCACAAATCAAATCCTTGCCGTCTGTTGATTTAATATTATTAACTATTTGTATATAATAACCGGTAGTTTCACCTAAACAGTACTCCACGCCTTCAACATCACATGGATTTTTTTGGATAATCTTAATAGCACGATCAATCACTTGAAAGTCAAAAGCAACACCACCGGTTCCTACTTCCTTATTAAATACAATATCATCAGCGGTGACTGAGGTGGCATCAAGAGTTTTATTAAAAAAAGCATAAACAACTACGTTGCGTGGCGCATTCACTGAATTATTACTGGGTTGCCACTGATTAATATATAGATTAGTTGAACCACCTGGTGGTAAATTTACATTACCATTATTATTGATACCATTATTTAAACCCGTGGCGTCACTTAAGGTACTAAAAATAAAACTAGTAATGGCAAAGGCTGATAAAATAACTACTAAACCGATGGTGGCGTTAATTAATATCTTCCGGGCTCTGGTAACTTTTTCTTCATTGCCACCTGCAGTTAAATAAGTATAGCCACCATAAAGAATAAAAATAATAGCAACCAGTCCTAACAAACCTAAAAGGACCTTAATGATATTAACAATAATCGTTTTTAAATCTGTCTGTCCCAAACCAATGTCAGCTGCTGTATTGACTCCCAAATCAACGGCGGCCAAAACAAAACTCGGGCAAAGAATTGCTGTGATAATGATTATTAATATTAGTAAATTGATCCTTTTCATGTTATTGGCCACTAATACTAATACTTATATTATTTAAAGATGGCGTTTGATCAACGCGGCTAGTTTTGAGCGTTGCTCTGATTTGTAACCAACTGCCCTGCGTTAATTGCACTAAACCATCGGCTTGCGCCTTTTGCCAAGTGGCTGTTGCCAGACCGGCCTGAGTAGTTGCTGATCGTCCTTCTAGCTCTACGGCAGTACCTACGGGAAAATCACCGTGGGCAAATAATCCAGTCACAACTACTGGTTGATGCATATCCAGTACCGGTGATAACCATTGTCCAGTAACTAAAGAGTGAACTACGCTCTTAAAGCCAAAGCCCGTCATATCACTATAGGTATAGGGCTGACCACCAACGCAATAAGTGCCATCTACTGATCCGTCAGCAATATTAAATTTTGTGACTGTCCCACCACTGCAGGTAGTGTATTTTTGAGCTGGTCCACCGCCATTATAATTAACCACCCACATGTGTCCGCCAGCGTCACCGGAAATGCCCAGTGGACCACTGCCGCTAGTAAAAATATTTAATATAGTGCCGTCCTGTTTTAACTTAGTAACATTATTTGAATTCCAATTTGTTACCCAAATATTTCCTTCTTTATCCATAGCTACGCCCCTTGGCGTAGCGCCGCCAGTATTATATTTAACAAAAGTAAAATTAGCGCTATTGCCGTCAACTTTAGAAACAGTGGCAGATCCCCAAGAATTATCCACCCAAATATTTCCCTCAGGGTCAGTCGCTAATCCGTATAACTGTCCAACATCACCCACTTGTGGCGTTCCTAAAACCGTACCAGTACCAACGTCAATAACTGCTGCCTTACCACTATCTCTAAAGACTACCCAAAGTCTATTGAACTTATCTATGGCCGCGCCATAAGCAAAACTACCAGCGTTTGGTGCGACGGTCGCTAATTTTGTTCCCAAATCAGCGTCTTGACCACTTAACTTAACTATTTGGCTACCACCTGCAATCCAAATGTTGCCATCAGCATCAACTGCTACGCCACGTGGCCCACAGGCTGGTGTTGTCAAAAAGGTACTATTTACTTGTGTACCCTTAACATATTTGATATTACCACTACTATCAGTATATAAAACTGTAACATTACAAGAGTCACGATTCGCTATCCAAACCCTACTGCTACCATCAACAGAGGTGCGTGACGGATTAGTGCCAACTGCTACCGGCGCACTAACAGCTCCGGTTTGAGTACTTACTCTAACTACTTCATTGAGGTTTGACCTGGCGATCCAAACATAAGGTGTTTCTATTTCTGACATGTTGATTCGTAACTGACCAGGTACTTGAGTTAAATTGGCATTACCAGAAATCGTACCCGCTAACCACCCGACATTAGCGTCAGTGCCACCGACTTTGAAATCAGAAGGGCCAGCTGCGGGATTAAAACAGTTCTGAAAAACGTCCATACATTTATTAGTAATCAATGGATGGTAGGGAGTGAACTCAGTAAACTCGTCGTGGTTTATTACACTCACGGTAAAAGCTGCGGGATCATTAAAACTAGTAATCCAATAATAAGTATTTTGATCAATCATGATATTTTCCGCATTCAGCGTGGAATACATCATTAATTTATTGAAATTTGATTTAACCAAAGATCTGGTACCAACATTAACTGTGGAAACACCGGGCGTCACGCCAGTTACTGAGGGTGGATTTAAATCAATCAAACCACTGGTCTTGAACTGCCATTGATAATTATCTATTGTCTCGCCTTCTGCTTGTCCATTACTATTGCCGTCAAGAGAATTATTGGCCATATCAACAACACCGTTAAAGGGAATAACAGCCGTTGGTTTACCAGGAGTAGCCAGCGTTGCTGCCTTGATTAAAACTGTAATATCTTTATCGCCCGGTAAACAAAAAACATCATAACCGCAGGAGTTACGACCGCATAAATCGCTGGTAATAAATTCTATTGTCCGATACTGATTAACAATATTAAAGGTACCATTAATCGGCGTACTAACACCCAAGGCCTGAGCCACTATCTTATTAAAACCATTAGCTACTTCACCACTGGCACTTAACGGATTAATCGGTTCATTGAAATTAATTTGTACCACAGCATTACGAGCGTATGTTTTATCGGGAATAGGAAAAACTCCCACCACCTTAGGTGGCGTTAGATCAATAATCGTGGAGACGGTAAATTGCCATTCGTAGCTACCGGTGGCGCCAAAGACTGGATCGCCATTTTGCTTGAGAATATCGGAAGTTAAAGTAACGGTGTAGACCACATTTGTATCATCACGACCCAGATAATTATCTGACGTCAAAACAAAAGTGTTATCATCTTCGGTGATTGCTTTGACTGACGAATTTTGGTTACCATCAGCGTCCTCAATAACGACGTTGCTGATTAAATAACCGGTGGATTGATTATAAATAGTGGAGCGATCAATTTTTTCTTTAAAGGTGACCACAATACTAACATTGCGAGCTACACCAATAGCGCCACGCGGTGGATAATGAGATTTAATTGCCCCGCCGCCGATGCCGCCAGAATATTGATAAGACTGATCAAAACGTCCATTTTGATCCAAGCCAGTTGCCCAACCAAGCTGCCGGAAAATAAACTCCGCAATACTAAACGACATAATGATTATCAATAAACCAATACCCGCATTCCGTAAGATCTTCTTAGCTTTCTCTATTTTGTCGGGACTACCACCAGCGGTCATCCAAATATAACCACCATAGAGAATCATAATAACTGCCAATAACCCCAAGAAGCCTAAAAAGATTCGGACAATCCGCACAATTAATGTTTGCAATTCAACATTTCCTAATCCGATCGTGGCAGCGGTATCCAAACCCAAATCAACATTACCAGCAAAGGCGCTAGGATTAAACAAAACAAAAAAAGTGATCAGTGCCAAACCAAAAACAACTGCCACTAATATATTCTTTTGTTTTAACCATTTGCCCTGC
Organism: Candidatus Komeilibacteria bacterium CG_4_10_14_0_2_um_filter_37_10; assembly: GCA_002793075.1. NCBI lineage: Bacteria > Candidatus Komeiliibacteriota > Candidatus Komeilibacteria bacterium CG_4_10_14_0_2_um_filter_37_10. Next base: position 11,121 of record PFPO01000085.1, on the reverse strand, counting down.
ATGGTAGGTGCAATATTTTTATGATTAAAAAATAACTTTTTTACTCAGCCAACAACTCCTTCAATATTGTTTGTACTAGTCCGCCGTCGGCTTGCTGACCAATAACTTTCATAACCAATCCCATTGCTCGACCAAACTGATCTGCACCGTGCAAATTATTGGTCTTTAAAACATCCATGATCATCTGACGAACCTCTTCGCTGGATAATTGTTGCGGCAAATATTGCTCAATAATCAACAATTCCTGCTGCTCTTTGGCTGCTTGCTCCAAATAATTGGCTTTACTAAATGCTTCAGCAGCTTCTTTTCGTCTTTTAGCTTCGGTTTTGATAATCTTAATAGTTTCCTCATCCGTCAAAACAGCTCTATTTTTCGCAATGGAAGCATTATTTAATGACGCGGACAACATACGCAAAACAGACAGCTTCAAGACTTCCTTATTCTTTAAAGCTATCTTCAAATCTTCTTTAATCTTATTTTCTAAAATCATTATTTCTTTTTTTCTAAATATTCATCAAGTTTACCAATACGCCGCAAGTGCTCTCTAAATTTACGAAAATCTTCTCTTTTTAGAGCTGATTCTTTACGCTCGCGTTTAGTCTTAGGCTTTTGATAATATTTAATTTTTTTTGCTTGTAATAGTTTGCCGCTTTGAATGGTTCTTTTTGTAAACCTTCTTAGTAGACTTTCAAAAGTTTCCCCTTGCTTTCTCTTTACTTCTAAAGCCATTGTTCCACCCCCTTCTTAATATCTAAGTTAAATAATTAATTTTTCTTGTTTTTTAATTAGTTATTGTTAATAGATGGTCAATATTTACACTATTAAACATCTGGTTAATATCAATAATAATTAATCTAAACTATACTATATTAATATCATAAAAAAATTATTTTGTCAAAATAAATTAACTGCCTTCCAATCGCCCGCGGAGTCTTTTCTTGACCTCGATAATAGTTTTGTTAAAATCAACAACTTCCTGAATCCCTCCCTCCATATCTCTAATCAAAACAGTGCCGTCAACCATCTCTTTTTGTCCTAAAATCAAAGTATATTTAACATTTAATTTATTAGCTAACTCTAATTGACCCTTAAGACTATCCTTAGCCATGCTTTCAGCAACTGCAATGTCGGCTTCCAACATTTTTTCCAATAGTCCTAAAGATTTTTTTCGAGCTTCTTGGCCCAGCTGAGCAATAAAAATATCATAAGTCTTTTTTTCAGCTACTTTAATATCGCGCTCTTTTAATTCGCGTACAATTCTTTCAGCTCCCAAAGCAAAACCAATTGCTGGCGTTGGTCTTCCACCCAACTCCTCTGCTAAGCCGTCATAGCGACCGCCGCCGCCCAAAGCAACCTGGCGACCAGCTTCTTCAGTTGATTCAATATTGTACTCAAAACTAGTTCTCGTATAATAATCTAAACCACGAACTATTTTGGGATTAAGATTGTATCTAACTTCCAAATCATCTAAATACTCCAAGGTGGAAATAAAATGCAGACGACAAGGGTCACAAAGATAATCAACCTGTTGCGGTGTATCCTGACAAACCTTTTGACAACCCTCTTCCTTGCAATCTAAAACTCGTAAAGGATTTTTGACAATTCTTCTTTTACAATCTTCACAGAGTTGATTTTTCTTACCCTTCAAAGTTTCTAATAAGGCAGTCACAAAAGCGGCACGACAAGTAGGACAACCAAGACTATTAATATCCACGATTACCGGCAAATTCAAAAATTTTAAAAACTTGTAACCAATATTAATAATTTGTGCGTCAATTACTGAGGCTTGTTCGCCAATTGCTTCAAAACCTATTTGATTAAACTGACGTTGACGACCGGCTTGTGGACGATCATAACGAAAACAAGGGCCAAAGTAAAATAATTTAACTGGTTGTGGCATATTAATCATGCCGTGTTCAATGTATGATCTCATGACACCGGCGGTAAACTCCGGCCGCAAACTCAAATCCTCATTACCCATATCCTTGAACGAATACATCTCTTTTTCCACAATATCGGTGTAATTGCCAATGGATCGATTAAATAATTTAGTGTACTCAACGATCGGCGTATCTATTCTTTGATAGTTATACTGCCGCGCTAATTGACCCATTAACTGTTTTAACCTGGTCCAATATTTTTGATCGTCGGGCATAATATCCTTCATGCCTTTGACTAACTGAACTGCTTTTTTTTCTTTTGGATTGGGACTAACAATGGGGTTATTCATAAAAAATATAGTTAATAAATAGGATTTTGCATTAAACCAAAACGATTAATAGGCAAAACGCGCAATAATACCTTGCCTCTAATTTCGTCTTTATTAATCGGACCGATTCTGCGGGAATCTAAACTATTGCGTCGATTATCGCCCAGGACAAAGAATTCATTCTCTTTTAACGTCGTCTGATAATTTTCTGTTTCTGACATCTGATGACCAACGTCTAAATAGTTATCTTCGTTGATGGCTAATTCTTTACCATCACGACCAATCACGGATATCTTGCCATTATTAATCAGTACTGTTTCACCGGGTAAACCAATCAATCTTTTAATATAAAAAACTTTATCATTGGTTGGTGGCCGAAAAACCACAATATCACCACGGACGGGCTCGGCAAAGCGATAACTTATCTGATCGACAATTAAATATTCACCATTATGAAAATTAGGTTCCATAGAAGCGCCATCAACATAGAATGGTTGGCCGACATAAGCTCTAATTGGTACGACGATAATCAGCGAAACAATAATTACCTTGATTGTTTCAAAAATAAAGGACTTAAAAGTTGCCTCTTTTTCCGTTTCCCTATTTGTTTGGTTTTCTAAATTATCCATTTTGATTTTATCTTATCTTAATTTTGATTTAATTATATTGTTTGCGGCTTCGTTTGGTGGGCCAGATACCATCTGGTATCTGGTGGGTCCGAGAGGAGTTGAACCTCTGACCTCATGAATGTGAATCATGCGCTCTAACCAACTGAGCTACGAACCCTCGTCATTTTTCGACTTGCTCCGTTCCGCTCACTGAATTATTATTTTTCATCAATGATCTCCACTACTCAAGTCGCGAAATTCCTCTTCACTCGCTCCGCTGATAGCGAAGCTCATGTTTTTAAAGTAAATATTTCTAACCTCGTCCCAGGGACATTCAGCTTCTCGCCGCGCTAGCGCTTTGGCGCAGCGGGTGGCTGAAACTGGGCTACGAACACCCAATAATAGGTATAATTCAAATAAATCATGTTGATTGTAACAGATATTCTACTAAAAATCAAGTTGACCAATATCAAATTTTGTTCTAAAATAAGAACGAATTATTAAAGTTAAAATATCAGGCATGAAAAATATTGACGGCATTTTAAAAGAAGAAAAAAAGGATTCGGAGACGAAGATTTCTGTTCATCAATATACAAAAAAACCAACCGTTGATGAAGTGTCAGTAGAAACAAATTTGCCAACACCAAAAGATAAATCGCAACAAGAAAAAACCACAGCGACCGATAGCTTTCTTCGTCACTATCCAACAGAATTTATTTCTTATCCAAAGAACAAACAAAAAAAATGGCGCTTGTTCTTTTTAATTTTCTTATTAATTATCACACTTTTTGGTAGTTTTTTATTTTCCAACTATCTCAGTCTCAATAAGTCAACGGGTGGACTTGGTTTAGCATTACAAAAATTAAATCTTTGGCAGCAATTAAACAAACTAATCGGCTTAGATACCAATAAACTCATCAATGAAAGAGATCGTGTTAATATCTTACTCTTGGGTATTGGTGGTGAGGGTCATGATGGACCATATCTGACCGACACGATTATTCTCGCTAGCGTCAAACCTTCAACTAGCCAAACGGCGATGATTTCTATCCCCCGTGATTTGGTGATTAAATATAATGAAGGCTACTATCCGAGAATCAATGAAATATATTCTTTGGCGATCAAAAACCAAGCTATTGACCCAGCTAACTATACCGCTGAATTGATTGGCCAGGCCTTCAATCAACCGATTGATTACTATGCGGTTATTGATTTTAATGGCTTTAAGAATATTATTGATTATTTGGACGGCGTGGAAATCAATGTAGAAAATGATTTTACCGATTACCAATACCCCACCGATAATCATAAATATCAAACTATTTCCTTTACCGCCGGGCGGCAAACTATAGATGGTCAAACAGCGCTAGAATATGCTCGTAGTCGTCACGGTAATAATGGCGAGGGTTCGGATTTCGCGCGCAGTCGCCGACAGCAAAAAGTAATCATGGCAGTTAAGGACAAAATATTAAATTTTAACTTATTACTCAATCCTTATAAATTAAATCGTGTCTATCAAATGATGCGTCAATATATCAAAACTAACATTGATATTGATACAACTTTTTCTTTCTATGAATTATCCAGGGATATTGACTGGTCCGGAATTATTCAAAAAAATATTGATGATGGACCAGATGGTCTTCTAGTACCGGTGATTACCGAGCAAGGTGCTTATGTCCTGCAACCAAAAAATAGTTATACTGACCTCCAATCTTTTGCCCAAACGATCTTTCAAGATAATATTGCCACCAGCGAAAACGCCATCATTGATTTACAAAACGGCACCACTGTTTCTGGCCTCGCCTATACAGTAGCCCAAAAATTTAAAGAGCATGGTATTAACAATGTTTCCTATCATAATGCTGCTGTCCGTGACTATCAACAAACGATTATTTACGATTTAAGTAAGGGACAAAAAGAAAAGACCAAAACGATCCTCCAAACCATACTACCATCGGCCACTATCACAACAAACAACGCCCCGATCAATAATAACTCGCAATTACCTAATAATGTAGACTTTGTTGTAATCTTAGGACAGGACGTGTCTAATCTACTGTTAAACTAAATTTATGAAATATCAAATTGCTTTGGTTGGCCGAGCAAATGTCGGTAAATCAACTCTTTTTAATAAGGTTGCTGGCGCCAAAACGGCCCTAGTGAGCTCTTTGCCTGGCACTACTCGTGATCGTCTGGAAGTCCAATGCCAATGGCAGGACACCAATTTTTCTCTGGTTGATACCGGCGGGTTTGATGTTGATAAAAATAACTTTATTGATCAACAGATTCTCCTCCAAACCAAGATGGCCTTAGAAAAATCGTCGTTAATACTTTTTTTGGTAGACGCTCGTGCAGGCATACTACCTGGTGATATTGAATTTGCTAAATACTTACGTACTTTGCGTCAACCGATCATGGTGGTAATGAACAAAGCTGATCGTTTAGAACAACGGGCGCAAATTGTAGAGTTTTATCGTTTGGGATTTGGGACGCCAATACCAGTATCCGCTACCAATGGATCTGGCGTCGGTGATCTGCTTGATGAAATAGTTAACAATCTAAAAAAGCTTAAATCAAAAAATAAAACTACTAAAGTTATTAGTCCGCACGAGCAAATAAAAATAGCTTTTTTAGGTCAACCTAATGTTGGTAAATCGTCATTAATCAATTCCTTACTAAACGAGCAACGTGTTATTGTTTCGCCCGAACCCCATACCACTCGTGGTGTTCAGGTTATTCCCTTTAGCTATGAAAAGATTCATTGGTTACTACTGGATACGGCTGGCTTGCGCCGACGCAATCAAAAAAAGGAATTGATTGAAAAATTTAGTGTTGATCAACTGAAGGGTGTCTTGAAAGAAATTAATCTAGCACTTCTCATCATCGATATTAAAAAAGAGCTAACTGTTCAGGATAAAAAAATTGCTGATTTAATTGCTGAGCATAAATTAAGCTGTGTCATTGTGGCTAATAAATGGGATCTGGTTCCCAATAAGGACGACAAAACTATCAATAAATATCGAACTTACGTTTATCGTAATTTACCCTTACTATCCTACGCTCCCATTATTTTTGTTTCCGCTCTGGAAAAACAAAGAGTTCATAAAATTTTGGATCTAGCCGGTACTGTTTACCAGGAAAGATTTCGGCAAATTACGGACAATGCCATGGATAAATTCCTCAAATGGGCGATTAAAAAAAACTTACCACCCAAAGCCAAGGGAACAAGACCGCCAAGATTGCTATCTTTTTCTCAAGTCCGTACCAATCCGCCGACATTTATCCTAAAAATTGATAGTTTGACCAGCCTGGCCAACTCTTATCTGCGATTCCTCGTCAAAACATTGCATCAAAAATTTGGCTTTCAGGGCACACCAATTAATATTCGTCTGGAAGCTATTGATACTAAACATTCCAGTAAAAAGAAAAAGGCTTTATAATACAACTATGAAATTAATTGTTGGCTTGGGTAATCCCGGAGATAACTATCAATTTACCAGACATAACTTTGGCTGGCTAGTCTTAAACTATTTAGCGGGCTCCGAAAAGTGGCAACAGAGCAAACCTACCAAAGCTCAATATTTACGCCTACTAATTAATGACCAGGAGGTGGAGCTGCTAAAACCACTAACTTTCATTAATGAATCAGGAATTGCTGTAGCCGTTGCTGCTAGTAAACATCAAATACCGCCCCACGACATTATCATTGTTCATGATGATCTGGCGCTACCTTTTGGCACCATTCGTTTGGGTATTTTTAAATCCACCGCCGGCCATAACGGTTTAAAATCCATTGTCCAACATCTAAAAAGTACCGATTTTGTTCGTTGTCGCTTAGGTATCGGTAATGATTACTCGGACCGCGCTGATACTGCCCGGTTTGTTTTAAATAAATTTTCCAGTTTAGAAAAAAAACATCTTGAGCAACTGATCAAGATAGCAGCGGAATCAATTACCCACTACTTATCACACGACTTACAATCAGCGACCAATCAGTACAATAAAAATTTCTTAGCCTAGAGCTGGCTAATAATATTTACTATCAATAACAAAACCCAGTGATATAATCGCTGGGTTTTTTGAGTAAATGACAACCGTAAAATTGTTTTACCTGGCAACGTGATGATTATTAACCTATAAACCAGTGCTAGTTGCTGATACATGAATCATGGATCTTCGCTAAAATACCGCTAATTATGACTTAGGAGGGTAGTCAAATTATGATACTACTGGTTTATAGGTTGCTAACCACCAATCATTAATCTTGCCCTATTTTGGCAGTTGATATAAGATATTAGAACAGTCCAAAATAAATGTCAACAACGCTTGATTCACCGGCTAAAACAGCCGCTCAGACAATATTAGCGCCACCCAATGTCTTCAGTAGCGCTTATCTCATACCCACCCTCCACCAAAAAAGGGTGTTTTGGTATTTGGTAGACAATGACTTTCAAATTAAAAAAGCTCACGAGCTTTTAACTTGGTGGCTGGCGCAAAATAAACAACAAACTAAACTACAAACCTGGTTTAAAGATCTACCACCGTCACCCGCACTGCTTTTTGATTTACTCCAAGCCAAGTCATTAATCATAATTAGTGCTCTGACTAATTGGCAACAAAAAATTATTGAACAAAATTATTGGCAACAGCAGATTATTGAACTAACGGTTGGTGCGCGGCGCGATCCCTATGACCTTCGGAAAAAATTAGTGAATAGTGGCTATCAGATTAACAACGTTGCTGATCAACCTGGCTTGCTCGCGCCGCGCGGATCAATTCTTGATGTCTACAGTCCCCAAAATGATCAAGCCTATCGTCTGGAATTTGAACTGGACAAGCTGATTAATATCACCTTAGTTAAAAATAATCAAAGTAACAAAAAAATTAACCAGGCGATTATCCTCCCCCTAACTTACAGTGCCATCCATTTAGCCAAGGCCACAAACTATTTAAATGAAAATCATTGTGCGTTATTAGAACAGAAAAATCTGGAAGAAAATCCTGATTGGCAAACATTACCTGTAGCTAAACTCTTTCTCACAACTCCTTGGCGCGAGCAGCACAGCCAATTAACTATTGCCGATCTGCCAATTTTAACAAAAAATTATGCAAACTTAAAAAATTATTATTTAAAACAACAAAAACTTGGTTATCAAATCAATTTTGTCGTTCAAGAAAAGGAAAAACTCCAGGCTTTATTAAATCAACTCCACTTACCGACTGATGCTATTTTAACATTTAGTGTTTTTTCGTTTCCTGGTTTTTGTGATGACCAACAAAAAAAGATATTTATTACTGAGCAAGATATTTTTGGTGTAACTTCCGAAACCAGAACCAAACAAACACCCTTTATGCCAGATATCAATATTGGTGACTATGTCGTTCATCGTGATCATGGGGTGGCACGTCTCACAGAATTAACCGAACAAGCTATTGATAACATCAGCCGGGAGTATTTGATTTTATCTTATGCCGAAAATGATAAACTGTATCTACCAATTGATCAGGCCGACAAAATTAGTAAATATCTTGGTGTGACTGAACCAAAACTGCATCGCCTCGGACAAAGCTCAACTTGGCCACAAACGATTCGCAAAATAAAACAAGAAGTTATTAAATTAGCTCAAGAGTTACTAAATCTATACGCCCGCCGTCAGATGATCAAAGCTGGGCCATTGGTACCTTTTTTAGCAGCAGAAAGAAAATTAGCCGCTGACTTCCCCTACTCCATAACTACTGATCAAGAAAAAGCCCTCCATGACACGCTTCATGATTTAGAAAAAAATAAACCAGCCGATCGTTTGATTTGCGGTGATGTTGGTTTTGGTAAAACAGAAATCGCTTTGCGGGCCTCTTGGCGAACAGTGCTCAATAAAAAGCAAGTAATACTACTTTGCCCGACAACTATTCTAGCACAGCAGCATTTTGACACTTTCGTCGCTCGCTTGGAAAAATACAACGTTCATATTACGCTACTCTCACGCTTTATGGAAACCTCGCAACAACAAGAAATTATTGAAAATATAGCGTCCGGCAAAATAGATATTATTATTGGCACTCATCGTCTGTTATCCAAAGATATTCATTATTATAAAATTGGTTTAATCATTATTGACGAGGAGCAACAATTTGGCGTACAAGACAAGGAGAAACTGAAACAACTCCGTACCAGCGCTCACATTTTAACAATGTCCGCAACGCCCCTACCTCGCACACTAAATATGGGACTTACTGGCTTACGCGACATTAGTATTATTGCCACACCACCACCCGGCAGACAACCTATTAAAACCATGATTCAACCGTACGGTCAGACACTAATTACTCAGGCCATTAATCAAGAAATAGAGCGTGGTGGCCAAGTATATTATCTTTATAATAAAGTAGAAACTATTCAAGCCAAGGAGCAAGAATTAAAAAAATTATTACCCGATGTACGATTTGGCGTGGTTCATGGGCGATTACCTGCTAAAGAGCTGGCCACCACCATGCACAATTTTGATGCTAATAAAATTCAAGTTCTTATTTGCTCCACGATAATTGCTAATGGTTTAGACATTGCTAATGCCAATACCCTGATCGTCGATGGGGCACAAAATTTTGGTTTAGCACAACTCTATCAAATTCGTGGCCGTATCGGTCGTTCCGAGAGAAATGCCTATGCTTATTTTCTCTATCACGCGCTAAAACTAAAAGGAAGGGCTGGTGAACGCTTGCGAGCTTTACAAATGGCTGAAGAATTAGGATCCGGTTTTCAAATAGCGATGAAAGATATGGAAATGCGTGGACTGGGTAATATTTTAGGCAAAGACCAGCATGGCCACGCTTCCTTGATTGGTTTTTCTCTTTACAGTGAATTACTACAACAAACCATTAGTGAAATAAAAAACGGTTTTTTACCAACTCCTCTACTGGACAGCAAAATAGATTTACCCCTAACTATCGGTTTACCACAAATTTTAATTCCTCATCCAGTTAGTCGTTTAAAACTCTACCAACACCTAGCCAGCGCAGCGGATTTACCAACTTTAGAAAAAACTTTTGGCCAAATAAAAAAACCCTGGCCTGAGCCAGTAGTCAATCTTCATCATCAACTAACTATCAAAATTTTAGCTCAACAAGCCAATATCCTTTCAGTAGTAGTTCAAAAGGATGCTCCTGGTAAACAAAAGCTCATCTTAGAATTTAAAGACGAGCTTGATTATGCTCAGGTCAGTAAATTATTAAATATCCAACCCTTCTGGGAATTTAAAAATCATCAATTAAAAGTTGAGTTAACTAAACTAAAGCCCGACTGGATTACCAATTTAAAAAAAACTATTCAGCTGTTTTCGGAGAATAAACTATTTTAACTTTAACTTATAATAATTACTGTTTGGATCCTGGCCTTTCTCTGCCCGACAATGAGTACAAAAAAACAAACCATCAGTACCGGATAATTCCTTACCGCATTGAGAGCACGTTCTCATAATCTGCTCGACAACTCTTTCCGTTGGTTGTTGTTCGGTAAAATTTAACTCTAGCTCTTTTTTTTCTGTCTGCTGAGGATAGTGTCTTGTTACTTCATCACAAAACTCCAGATAAGTTTGCCCATTTTTTAGAGTGGCCTCGCAATCTGGACAACCGCTATTCTCATCAAATTTATAACCATGACAACATGGACAAAGCATATTTTTAGCATTAATTGTTTTCTCTAAAATACCATATTTGCTTAAAAACGTAAAAAGGTTGGCGTAGTTAACAACTACACTTTAATAATCTAAAACCCAATTTTCTGATACTCCGATAACCAGATTAACTGATAATCACAGGAGAATAAAAAAAGAGCTACTCATTATAAGCAACTCTTTTAAATTTTAACGACACCGGGTACAAATATGAACATCGGGATCTGGATGATCAGTTGGATCGTTATGATCTTGACCACAGATATGACACGGCCACGGGCCTTCTTGATTGCTTGCTGGCTCGGAAAATAATTCCTGATCCGTAATTATTATTTTCTGTTTTCTAAATTCTGATAAAGAATAATTGGCAGTAATAATAAGCCTTACTTCCTCGCCAGCTTTACCACAATCAGAACAACCATCAATAGCATCATACCTATACCCACCGCAATTACTACAATACATTTACTACTCCTAATATTATTCAATTCTTGTTAACAATTCTCGGGCTAATATCTGTCGCACGTTTATTGCCCTCTCTGCTGTGAAAATATCCACCAAGGTAGTGGTGGGCAACCCAGCTAATTCTTGTTGCAACTGTATTGCTAATAAACTATGAATGTCGTCATTAGAT
>PFPO01000084.1 GCA_002793075.1 Candidatus Komeilibacteria bacterium CG_4_10_14_0_2_um_filter_37_10 | reverse complement strand
AATCGGTGGTTTTATGTGGATGACTGCTGGCGGTAACGAAGACAAAGTAACTAAAGGCCGTAAGTATATCATCAATGGTGTTATTGGCCTCGTGATCGTACTTGGCGCTTTCTCCATTGCCACTTTCGTTATCAGTCAAATCAACGGTTCTATTCGTTAAGACTTTAGATTCTTTTAGAGAATAAATAAACCCTGTACCATACGGTACAGGGTTTATGATTGGTATTAAACTTATTGTATTTGATAAACTGTCGCCTCTTGATCTTGATAAACTTTACGTAAATAGATATTGTCGTCAATGACCGATTGAAACTTTTCGCTTTTGCTATTAACCAACAAATAATCACCGCGCAGCTGGTCTTTGATAATATTTTTAACATCTGAATTTTCACCGGCAACTAATCGCGTGTATTTAAGGGCAAGGCTAGGATACTTAGCTTGCATAAATCGTGGATCTAAACCAAATAGATAGTTGTTGTTAGTATTATGATAAAAAAGCATTGGCCAATCACTCCACCGGTCGTTAATAATTAAAGATTTGTCCGGCGTGTGTAGTGCTAGCCAGGTACTGACATTTTGTAATTCATTAAATTTAATACCGGCAATGGCCGCTTTTCTGATTTGCCAGACATTATTTCCAAAAACAAAGAGTAATAATACCAGCAAAGCGATAAAAATATTTTCGTACAGATATTTTTTGTTTAGCCATTTCTTTAGTTGCGGCCAATTAATATATTCTTTCTGGTCACGCCAAAGCAAAGCGACAAAAAGTGCCGTAAATGGTACGAAATATTCAACGTGCCGACGGGAAAATAAAGTCATAATGAAGAAAAGAAGAGCTAAACCGCCCATTTGTTTGCATAGTAGACTGGCCTTTATTTTTGGCAAAATCAAAATTAAAATACTCAGAGCTAAAATAACAAAAATTGGGCCTGCATCACTAAGTAGATTAAGAATATTATACGGATACCACTCGGCACCGACGTTCATTTTTTGATAATTTACATTTTTCAGAGCAATGTTAAATATTTGTTCGTAGTAGAAGTGTAAATTTTTTGGCCAATAAGGATGAGTAATAAAACCAACGATAATACCACCACAACTACTTAGTAATAGCAGCCAGCGTCTGCCGTGCAATCCGCCTTGGAATCCTAATTTGTTTTGTAACCAGTTTTTTGCATTTTGCCAGGATGTGTGCAAATTATTTTTTTGATATTTAGTATTGAAAAAATCAATCAATATATAGAGAGCAATAATGGCCGGTAGTAATAAAAAACCGCTATAAAGCCAAACATAGATAGCGCTTAAGACGAAGAGCCAGAGGTATTTATATTTTTGCGCTAGATCAAGGCCAATCAGTAAGGCCATAATAGATAGCGCTGGTACTTTGACCAAACTAAGACGATGAATAAAAGGCAAGCAAGAAAGCATGATTAGGATAAAGAAAAATGGCCAAGTAACATCATTCTTTTTTAACCAAAAGTATAGATAGAGTATTAAAATTGTAACAATAATGACTTGAAAAACTTTAAGGCCAATCAATGGCGGTAAGAAAGTAACGAAGGGTATTAATAAGAGATGGTAGAGCCAATGATGGTCAGTATAGTATTGATCAAGGTTGGTGCCCTGCAGCCAGTCAAATTTTTCAATCACTAAGTTTTCTTTCATCATCATGGCGACTTTGGCGTGGTAAAAAGAATCAGGATCTAAAAAAGTTGGCGACATTTGTATCCAGGTAAATAGCATGATAACCAGTAGCGCTAGTAGCAGATAATCAAGGCGGTAATCAATTAACCAGTAATAACAACCTTTTATTTTTTTGAGGAAATTCATAATCATATTATAACATTTTATTTAGATAATAAAAAAATCCTCGTCAAACATGGAAACGAGGATTTCACTGGAAAGCTTCAAGAAGCTGATCCAGGCATGGGGTATATATAAAAGAGGATTGCTCCTCCCTCATACTCAAATTTTTAATGATGGGATAGGCGTTGCTTGAAGTAATCTACTTGCGGAATTTTCATCGGGTCAACATTGTTCCATCTAGCCATATCATAGCACAAAATAGCACCTAAATGCAATGTGGATAAACTGTCTAACCAGATGTTTTTTGCCAGCGTCTGCAATGAAATTACCTTAGCCCCATTTTTATGAAATATTTGCTTGGTTAGCAGCAGGCGTTTTTTTATCGCTGGAGAATAAAGGCTACTTTCCAGAAAAATCACAGCTAGTTTTTCCTTAACAAGACCCCGGGGCTTAACTAATCCCTCAAGAAAGTGATGATTTAATTCGGGCAAGGTTAGCCAATAACTGATATTTTTAGCAGTTTCATTAATTTGGTTATTGAGAATATGAGCATTGCCAATAAGGTGTTCGCCGGCAATGATTAATAGTTGTCGGTGAACAAGATTTTGTTTATTTTTTGGATCACTAATTACTGATTCATTAATAAAATCAGTTGTGATTTTGTTAGTCGGCCACAAACTCCATTCCAAGTCAGTTAATAATTGGATGAAAAAACCAATAAAATATCCGATACCCCAGCGTGGTTGCTGCGAGGGGTTATATTGTCCAGTAAATAACAAAAGTTGCGTTGTTGGTATTTTAGCCAAAGCACTTTTAGCCTGACCACAAACTGTAATAGTGTTAAATTTCTTTTTATTAGCTTCCCGAGCACAATTAATAGTTTCTGCTGTGGAGCCAGAATAGCTAGCCAAAATAATTAAACTCCGCTGATTGGCAAAGGCTGGTAAGTGATAATGAGAATTAATAATGACGGGCTTCTTTAGGTAGCTGCCCAGGGCATGTCGCACCAGATCAAACCCCAAAGCACTACCACCCATACCACAGACAATCACATTATCCGCTGTCTTAATTTTAGCAATCAAAGACGTTTTAATTTTTAGCTGACGTCCGGCAATAATTTGTTGTGGCAAAAGCTCAATGGATTTTAATAATAGTTGATACTGTTTTTGTAGGGTAATCATAATAGTATTGTAGTTTATTTTGTCTTTTTCGTCGAGAGTAAAAGTTCGTTTAGGTCCTTGATTTTTCGTTTATTTTTTGTTATTATTCATTTGTTTAGTAGATAAAAGAAGTAATTAATCAACAATTTTTTTATGTCCGGTCATTCTAAATGGGCAACAACCAAAAGAGCAAAAGAAGCCAAAGACGTTAAGCGCAGTGGCGCGTTTACTAAGCTAGCCAAAGCGATTTCTATTGCTGCGAGAGACGGCGCTGATCCTAACGCTAATTTTAAATTAAGAATGGCGATTGATCGAGCTCGTAAGTATAGTCTTCCTAAAGACAACATTGATCGTGCTATTAAAACTGGCAGCGGCGGAGATGGTAGTACTATTATGGAAGAGTTGGTCTATGAGGCTTATGGACCAGCGGGCAGCGCTTTGATTATTGAAATTATTACTGATAATAAAAATCGTACTGCCGGTGACGTCCGGCATCTGATCGCAAAAATGGGTGGTAATCTAGCTACTAGCGGAGCAGTGATGTGGATGTTTTTACGACGGGGAGTTATTTACTTAGCCAACGTCAGTATCAGCGATGATCAAGAGCTACAATTGATTGATGCTGGTGCCGTAGATATTAGCCAAGAGAGCGACGGCGTGGTTATTTATACAGAGATTGTTGATTTGAATAAAGTTCGCGAAACAGCAGAACAGCTAGGTTTAACAGTTAATGATAGTGGTTTGGAGTATATTGCCAAGGATAAAGTCAAAATAGCGGAACCAGAAAAAATCATGAACTTAATGGAAGCGCTGGATGATTTGGATGATGTTCAAGAAGTCTATACTAATATTGAATTGTAATTATTTAAATATTATTTAAAACCCAATGGTCTGGGAGCGACCAAAAAAACTTGTTGTCTTAGGAATCGATCCCGGCTTTGCTGATACTGGTTTCGGTGTTGTTAGTAGCAGCGATAATAAAATGAAAGCCATGGCCTTTGGTTCTCTTAAGACCAAAGTTAATCTTGATTTTGGTCAAAGATTACTTATTATTGAAACTGGCATCAATAAATTAATTCAGCAGTATCAACCCGATTGTTTGGTAGTAGAACAACTGTTTTTTTGTAAAAATGTGACCACGGCGTTAAAGGTGGGACAAGCAAGGGGAGTGGTTTTATTAGCGGCAGCCAGAATGAATTTACCAGTGATGGAGTTTACCCCCCTGCAAGTTAAACAAGGCTTGACCGGCTATGGAGCTGCTAGCAAAAACCAGGTTGGTCAAATGGTTAAATTATTATTAGCTTTGGATAAAGTACCACAACCCGATGACGCCGCCGATGCTTTAGCTATGGCTATTTGCGGTATTCATAGTTATAAATTAAAGAAAATTAGATGAAAAAAATTAACGTTGTTCATATTGCTGCGGAAGTGGCACCGTATTCGCAAACTGGCGGTTTGGGTGTTGTTACTCGTTCATTGTCCAAGGCTATTCACCGTTTGAAGCAGCACGTCACAGTGATCACCCCATTGTATGAAAAGATCATTGATCGTAAAAAGTATAAGATTAAAATTTTCCAGCGTAATGTCGCGGTTAAAACCGGTGAAAATAAAGAGGTATTGGTGGATTTTTATCGTGGTTACCTACGCGAGGGTTTACCGATTTATTTTATTGGTCAAGCTAAGTATTTTGGTCGCTGGCCCAAGATTTATGGTACCAGTAACGATAATGCGCGATATTATTTATTTTCTTTAGCCGCTATTGAATTACTAAAAATTTTAAATCAGCACTTCGATGTAATTCATTGTCATGATTGGCATACGGGATTGATACCGGAACTGATAAAAAAAAGAAACAAAGATAAGACATTAAATAAAGCGGCAACACTTTATACTATTCATAATTTAATGTATCAAATGAATGGTGCGTGGTGGAATGTACCAAAAGAAAAAAGAGACAGCGGTACAACAACCCTACCAGATTTGGATAGTGAAGAGGTGCAATATTTAAATTTTGCTAAGCGAGCGATTATTAATGCTGATTTGATTAATGCTGTTTCGGAAAACTATGCCCAAGAAATTATGACCAAACAGTATGGTGAAGACCTGCATTTATTGTTAAAAAATAGACAAGATCGGTTGTTTGGTGTTATTAATGGTATTGATTATGATGATTATAATCCAGCGAAGGATAAAAACATCAAGCAAAAATATAACGTTCTGACTATTGAGCAAAAACGCAAAAACAAAGATTGGTTACAGAAGCACTGTGGTTTTACTAACGATCCGCGACAACCGTTAATTGCCATGGTAGCGCGTATTGTGGAACAAAAAGGTTTTGATTTAGTGCAAAAAAGCATTGATGCTATTTTGGCGCAAGGAGTGCAAATGGCGCTGCTAGGAGATGGTGAAAAAAACTTGATAACTGAGTTTAAGAAAATTGAAAAAAGAAACCCCAAACAGTTTTCTGTTAAATCATATAACGCTCATAAAAAACACGAAACTAGATACTATGCTGGCGCTGATATGATTTTATTACCTTCACGCCTTGAACCGTGTGGTATCAATCAGCTAATCTCTTTGCGTTATGGTTGTGTGCCAATTGTGCGTAAGATCGGCGGTTTAGCGGAGACGGTAGATAATTATGATCCAGAAAAAAAGACAGGCAACGGTTTTGTCTTTGATCATTACCACAGTCCTGATATGCTAGTGGCTATTACGCGGGCGGTGGAAAATTTTAGGTATCCCAAGTCGTGGCGACGGCTAATGATCAGTGGTATGAAAATATCTAATTCCTGGAAAATTCCAGCGAGTAAATACATTTTACTTTATCAGAAGGCCATAAAAGAAAAAAATGAAAAAATTTGATTGGGCTTATTATTTATATTTAGTAACCGGGCTTTTGGGTGGTCGTTTTTGGTGGTTGAAAAAAAAGGTACATATCGCCAGTAGCGAGCAGCGGCAGGAAACCAGTAAAATATTTGACCAACAGTTTGCTTGGGATTATTGGCAAAAGAATTTAGCAAAAGTACCAGCGGCAACACGTTTAGTAAAAATAGAACAAAAGATTTTTAAGAAGAAAATTGGTCATTTTAATATCTCCGGAGTTATTCGTTATCGTCTCTACTTTATTAATCGAGATGGTCAGGAAGAAAATTGCGACTACTTTTTTTCGGCTAGTACGGATAATAATCGATATCAGTCATATTTACTAATGAAACACTTAGCCCGAGCTAATTTTGGTAGCAAAATAGTGGTGGTGGCCACCGCCGTTGATTATCTGAAAACCCAGCAGTGTTTGATTTATCGGGGTGTGCCTGGTGAGACAATGCATGAACTATTATTAAGTGACGCAGCTAATAAAACCGCTCTGATTAAATTAGCAGCGCAATGGTTAAAATATTGGCATCAATTAAGTAGTGCTGATTACCAAGACATTGATTTAGCTAATGGTTATTTATACTTATCATCGCCGCAAGCTAGTCGTTCGTGTTATTTATTAGCTGAGACCTTTCCTCGTTGGGGTAAAATTGCCAAAGAATTAATAACGCGACAAGTTTATTATGAAAAAAAATTCTGGCCCAGAAAAAAATCAATAGTCCATGGTGATTATCAGTTAGAAAATTTAATAATCAACTCGGATCGAAATAGCGCTGGTATGGTTGATCTTACTGATGTGGTTATCGGTAATCCCTATCGCGATTTAGGAACATTTATTCAGCAACTAGGATTCATGTTACGCCTCTACCATCCCAAGCAGCAAATATATAACTGGAAAAGAATTTTTTTAGAAGAATATTTTGGTTGTCCTTATGAGCAGATTAAGATAACGGATTTTCAGCAGATTAATTTATATCAATCATGGACTGCTTGGCGAAGCGCGCTCTATATTTTTTTGATGAAGGGAGCTAAGAGTCTAGTAGTAGAACTATTAAAAGATTCACAAAAATATTTACAGTTAGTTGAACAAAATAAAAAAACTGTTAACATCAAATAGTATTATGCTAAAATCAGAAATTAGGAAAGATTATATTTTAAATCGTTACGTGATTATTACGCCCAGCCGGGTAAATCGACCGCGAGATGTCCGTGCGGAAAATCAAAGTAAGAGAATTAGTAGTTGCGTTTTTTGTCCTAGCAATATTGTTACAGCGGAAGTAACAGATTATTTATTAGGGGCAGTAAAAAAGCAATGGTCTTGCTGGTCGGTTATCAATAAATATCCTGCGGTTAGTACAAACAATAAATCCGCCTATGGTTACCAAGAAGTAATCGTGGAAACGCCTCAGCATGGGATAGATTTGGGCGAGTTATCAGAACAGCAAATGAGAAATGTTTTAACTTTATATCAAAAGCGGACTAAGCAAGTCAGTAAAATTAAAAAAATCGATTATATTTTAATATTCAAAAATTCCGGTGGGAAAGCTGGCGCCTCTCTAATGCACGCTCATTCACAGCTATTGGCCATGGAGCTATTACCACCAGATGTGGCGGAAGAGCTTTATTTAGCCGACAAAGCCTCGCGTTTATGCGGACGTAGCATTTATCGCAAGATTATTGATGATGAACTTAAGCAAGGAGCCAGGATTATCTATCAGGACGACCAAGTTGTAGCTTTTGCTCCTTATGCTTCACAGTTTCATTATGAAGCTTGGATTTTTACTCGCCGGCAAGTAGATAACATTATGGAGATTAATAGTCAGGAAATGGACAGTATGGTTTACTGTTTACATTTAATTCTTAGCAAATTACACAGTTTGAATTTGAATTATAACTTCTTTTTTCATCAAGTAATATCCAACCAAAAGCAACATTTTTATATTAAAATTCAACCCCGCGACTCTATTTGGGCTGGCGTCGAGCTCGGGTCTGGTTTAGTAATAAATTCTGTCGCACCAGAGCAAGCTGCTGAATTTTATCGTAGTTAGATAGCAAATAATTGGTTAGTCAAAATAAAATCCAGCTTTTGATTTTGATCAGCTGGATTAATTTTTGTTAATAGGTAACAGCAGACAATGATTGTCGATGGGACGCAGTTGCGGACTGGTTATGTTTTGGTTGCAGTGAGTTATAGTATAGAGCGCTTGTTCATGATCGTTATCGGCTAAATGGTAGGCGTAGTCGTGGAGAAAACACATTGTGCGGATAACTTCTATGGCCAGTTGTGGATCCTGGATTTGATTGACTGTCATAATAAGATCAAATTCCTCACCGGTCATAAGAAAACGTTTTTTCTTTTTTTGATAAATAATATACTTAACTCGTGGAAAGAACTGGATGAGTGCCGGAGCTATCAATTTTTTTCCTCTTATTTTAATTGAACAAATTTACGTTTACCAACCTGTATAATATCTTTACTTTGCGGTCGATAATCACGCCAGCTAGTAACAAGCACATCATTTATGTGAACAGCTTTTTGCTCGATCATTCTTTGGGCTTCACTTTTAGATGAAGTCAGTTCAGCGCCAACCATAATATCTAGCAAAGATTGATTAATTTGAAAATTCGCCATTGGTATATTGGTTGGTTTACCTTTATCTTTAAATATTTTCGTGAATTCCGCCTCCGCTTTATCTGCTGCTTTGTTGCCATGATAAATACTCACAATTTCGTGAGCTAGTTGTGCTTTAAGATTTCGCGGATTAACATTATTTTTTAGCATTTGTTCTATCTCTGCTAGTTCGTTATTGCTAATTCTGGTACATAACTCAAAATACATATAAATAAGTTGATCGGGGATGGACATTGTTTTGCCGTACTGTTCTTGCGGTGAATCAGTGATACCAATATAGTTACCGAGCGATTGGCTCATTTTTTGTTTGCCATCGGTGCCAATTAAAAGAGGAACCATGATTAAATCCTGCGGCGTTTGTTTGGCTTGTTCTTGTAGGGGCCTTGCTTGTAATTCATTAAATTTCTGATCTAAACCAATAACGGTGAGGTCAGATTTTAGCATCACCGAATCATAACCCTGCAACATCGGATATACTGGCTCGTGAAAAAATATTTCCCTTTCCTCCTGTATTCTTTTTTGAAACATATCGCGTTCTAGCATGCGAGCAACAGTGAACTTGGACATTAGTCGCAATAAATCTTCAGCGGAAAAACGGTCATACCATTCACTGTTATATCTGATTTCCACCTGGTCAATGTCTAGAATTTTACTTAGTTGTTTAATATAGTTTTTAGCCATAGCCATCACGTCTTCTTTTCGGCGTAGATCGCGAGCCTTACCTTTGTCGGTGGGATCGCCAAAGCGACCAGTAAAAGAGCCAATCAAGAAGATAATTTGATGACCCATTTTTTGTAATTGTCTTAGCTTTTCATAGACAACAGCATAACCCAAATGTAAATCTTTGGAAGTTGGATCAATACCGTGTTTAATTCTTAGTTTTTGTCCGGAAAGTAGTTTTTTTCTTAAATCCTTCTCCACTACTACTTCGGCTACACCACGACTCAAAACAGCGGCCACAGCCTTTTTATCATTATTTACTTTCATAGTTGATAGTAGTTATTAATTACTAACATATTATATAAAATATATAAGATTTAGTCATTTTTTTATAACCCCAGGGGTCAATTTTTTTTCATTATAACTGGCTAATATTAGTTACGAAAAATGGTTTTTTTATGCAAACCCCAGGGGTCGGTGCTATTTTAATGACAAAATAGGGAAAAAATGTTAAAATAAAAATAATAAATATTTATGAGTATTCCTTCTTTTCATTCACCGCGCATCTGGAAAAACGGTAGAGGCAAACTAAAAAGGCGAGTTATAAAAAGCTCCGCTCCTTTGTTTAAGGCGTCACGTCCCAAAACATATAGGGTGCAAGTTAATAGTTATCGCAAAAGAGTTTCCCAAAGGTTATGGCAACTATTATGGAGTAAAGTATTTTGGAAAAGAGTATTATTAGTCGGCGTGGTTGTGGTATTATTTTCTTCAATTTTAGTAGTATATTATTCCAAGGATTTACCAAGTCCGAATAAAATAATCGATCGTTCGGTAGCACAAAGTACGAAAATATACGATCGAACAGGCGAAAAATTACTGTATGAAGTTTCTGGTCAACAGAAAAGAACCTTGATTGAACTTCAGGACATACCACAAGAGGCTATTTGGGCAACTATTTCCGTAGAGGATAAGAAATTTTATCAGCACGGCGGCATCTCTCTCCGCGGTACCATACGTTCAATTTTAGTAGATATTTTTACTGGTAGTAAAGCACAGGGTGGTTCAACCTTAACGCAGCAATTTGTGAAGAATGCTATTTTGACCAATGAAAAAAAGATATCACGGAAAATCAAGGAGTGGGTGCTGGCTTACCGTATGGAGCAAAAATTTAGCAAGGATGAGATATTAAAGATGTATTTTAACGAAATACCGTACGGCTCCAATGCTTATGGTATTGAAGCGGCAGCTAACTATTATTTTGGTAAATCAGCTAAGGATTTGGTGTTGGCTGAATCAGCTATCTTGGCTGCTTTAACCCAAGCACCATCTTATTATTCACCATATGGTTCGCATAAGGATGCTTTAATCGATAGGCAACATTTTATTTTAGATCAAATGGTTTCGGAGAAGTATATTAATCAGGAGCAAGCAGAACAAGCAAAAAAAGTTGAATTACAATTTGCTAATAGACTAACCAATATTACCGCTCCGCATTTTGTTATGATGGTTAAGGATTATTTAGCCAGTAAATATGGTGATCAGATGGTAGAGCAGGGTGGTTTAAAAGTAATCACTACCCTTGATGCAGATGCGCAAAAAATGGCCGAAGAGGCCATAACGGCTCAGGCGGAAAAGAATGAAAAGAATTTTCAAGCTACCAATGCCGCACTAGTGGCACTGGATGTAAATACTGGTCAAGTTATTGCTTTGGTTGGTTCCCGTGATTATTTTAATGATGATATTGCCGGTCAGGTAAATGTCGCCATCCAACCACGACAGCCCGGTAGCTCATTTAAACCAATTGTGTATTTGACTGGCTTTACTCGTGGTTTTACGCCAGACTCAATTCTCTTTGATTTGAATACTGTTTTTAAAGCCAATCCCAAAGATTATGCGCCAAAGAACTATGATTTGAAAGAGCATGGCCCAGTTAGCATTAGACAAGCTTTAGCTGGATCGTTAAATATACCAGCTGTGAAGATGCTGTATTTAGCGGGCGTGGCTAATGTTTTAGATCTAGCTGATAAATTCGGCTATACCACATTGGGCGAACGATCACGTTTTGGTTTGTCGTTAGTACTTGGTGGCGGGGAAGTTAAATTGATTGAGCATGTTAATGCTTACGCCACACTAGCGCGCGAAGGGATTAAAAAAGATTATAGTTTTATTTTGGCGGTGACGGATGCCACTGGTAAACAATTAGAAAAACTAGAAGAAGATAATGGTGGGCGGATTGCTGAAGTAGAACCAGTAAGAATGTTGGCAGATATCATGCAAGACAATAGTGCCCGAGCGTATATTTTTGGTGAGAATAATTATCTGACCCTGCCTAATAGACCAGTCGCTGCTAAGACTGGCACGACCAATGATTACCACGATGCTTGGACGATTGGGTTTACGCCTTATCAAGTGGCTGCTGGAGTTTGGGTGGGTAATAGCGATAATGCCACAATGAAGAGAGGCGCTGACGGTAGTGTGATAGCAGCACCTATTTGGCAAGCTTTTATGAAAAATTATTTAGCCAGCAAGGAGGTAACGTCTTTTACCAAACCAACCTATACAAATTCTAACAAGGCGATGATTGGTGGCTTTATCGAAGGCGGAGCTAAAGTTAAGATTGATAAATTTACAGGCAAATTAGCAACAGAAAATACCCCCCCAGACGCTATTGAAGAGCGTACATATAAACAAGTACATAATATTTTACATTTTGTAGATAAGAGTGATCCTCTTGGGCCAGAACCAACAGATCCGCAAAGCGATCCGCAGTATAGTGGTTGGGAGGAACCAGTGCGTAAATGGGCGCAGGAGCATAACGTGATTAATGAACTACCACCCAGCGAGTTTGATAATCTGCATCGAGCAGAAGATCGGCCATCAGTTTCCATTTTATCGCCATCAGATGGTCAGGAAATAATAGCTAACCAGTTTACTGTCAACGTAACCGCTGAGGCGCAGCGAGGTATTAAAAATATTAAGTTATTTCTAAACGCTCAAGAGGTTGGTGAGTTGAGTAGTCAGCCCTACGGTTTGAATATTAATTTGCCATATTCCATAGGTAATGGCAGCTATCAATTAATAGCCAAAGCCTATGACGATTTATTGAACGTTGGTCAATCGACTATCACTGTTAGTATTAATCGTGAAGAGTACATTAAGGCCACTTGGATCAGTCCCTCAGCAGGCACAACATTATCTGGTTCAGAGTTTCCCTATACCTTGCAAATGGGGGTGGACAATCCAGCGTTGTTGGATCAAGTCGATTTTTATTATCGAGAACAGAGTAGTGGGCAGACTCATTGGATTAATTTTACCAAGCAAGTTAGCAATACATTGGTCAGTGTAGTTTGGTCAGAAAAGCCCAATAAGGGAATCTATAAAGTCTATCC
>PFPO01000083.1 GCA_002793075.1 Candidatus Komeilibacteria bacterium CG_4_10_14_0_2_um_filter_37_10 | reverse complement strand
ATTGAATAAATTTATATTTAATAGTTCTAGTAAGGGCGGAAGCTTTTGACCTCCGCCTTTAACCTGTTATACTTGTGTATAACACTCCTCAGCTATTAGCTCTTCATTCCGCCAAAGTTTGAATTTTGCTTTTGCTCTGTTGAGTGCTTCTTTTTCATCCGTTGCCCCTTCAATTAGTCCTATGAAGGTTTTTTCGTTTATTTCTTTGATGAATTTATACAGATGATTTAGTATTAAGAAGTTTTTCATATTTCTATTTCCTTATAAAACTTATTTACACATTGAATTAGTTCGTTTCTTGCCTTTTCTCCGATAACATACTCAACAAATTCTTTTGATTGGTGTTTCAAGTAGTAGGCGTGGTCTTGATCAATAAAGCCTGTTAGCTTGTATTGTGTGTAAATAACATTTGCAGTTAAATCCATTCCACAACCTGCAAGACCGCAGAAAATCAATCCGTCAACCTCAATCGGTATCATTCCGCACTCTCTGACTGTTTGAGCGTTTCGCTCTGTCCACTGTGTTTCATCAAAGCACCATAATGTATTCCACATTATTTCTTCATCTTCCAGTAAAGTATCCCAGTAATATGGATTGATTTTTTTAATCCAATCTAGCGATAAAGTAGTAGTCATTTTGTATTAATAAAAATTTATGATTTGAGGGTTTAACCTTCCCACCCTCAAAGGTTCTTTTTCAGTTCATCAATTCGTTTAATGTTTTAGGCTTGAAAAACATATCTCTTTCAATTGGTAGACCTAATGCACCTTTTACGCTTTGAAGTTCTGAAAGTCTGAAGTATCCGATTTCTTTTTCAAAACCTTCAACAAGTCCGAAAAATAAATCTTCTCCATCAAATTCTGTTGCGTACCATGTCCAGTTACTATCAGGAGTAAAAAACTTAACTATTGCAACCGCTTCTAGTCCTTTTTCTTCCTGTGAGTAAAGTTTAGGCAACTTCTCAAGAATTTCATTTGTAAGTAACTTCATTTTGATAATGTAAAAATTTATTTATTGCTCCCAAGCTGTCCACCTCGTTAGTCTAATACTCAACGGTTATTAGCTTTCAACTCAGGCTATTCAATTGTCAAAGAGCTTTTGTTCTAAGTAAGGAAGTTTTTCCCTTTCTTAAGAGAGAAAAAGCGAGCCGAAACGACCAAAGGAAGTGAAGGCAGTATAAAAAGGCTGATTTGACAAGGAGGAATTTGAGCAAAGCGAAAAGCAAATCCTTGCAAACCTGAAAGGTAGCAAGCGTAAGCGATAGCTGAAACGTAAGCTATCAAAGAATTTTTATGCTAGACTTTTAACTAGAAAGGGAAATAATGTTTGTTTAAGTCGTGTAACGATATCTAAAAAGAGGGAAAGGTGGCAACCTTTCCCTCTACTTGTTATATCTCTGCAAATAAAACTTGCAGAATATAATCGAGAAGATTTCCCCGCAGCTTGCTGCGGTTGGAGTTGTTAGCACGGGAA
>PFPO01000082.1 GCA_002793075.1 Candidatus Komeilibacteria bacterium CG_4_10_14_0_2_um_filter_37_10 | reverse complement strand
TGTGCCGTTGTTATATAGTCGTAAATTTATTATGACTATCCACGATTTGATTATTACGCACTATCCTGACAGTCGTGCAACAACACTGGCCACTTGGTTATATCGCATAAAAGTTGCGGCTTATAAAGTAGTATTACATTTTGCTATTATTCGCAGTGAAAAGATTATCGCGGTATCCAACTATACGAAAAATGATATTGTTAGTTTATATCCCAAGGCGGATAAAAAGATTGTGGTAATTTATGAAGGATATAGCGTTGAACATCAAGTAAGTAGTGTGGTGGATCTGGAAAAAAAATATAGCATCAGTAAACCTTTTATTTTATACGTTGGCGCTGCTTATCCCCACAAAAATCTTTACCGCCTAATTCAAGCTTGGAAATTAATTCAACATGATTTAAACAACAATTATCAGTTAGTATTAGTCGGTAAAAAAGATTTTTTTTATCAGCGGTTAATTACTGATATTGAATATCAAATCAATGAGTATAATATAATTTTTACTGATTATGTTAATGATCAAGACTTGCCGTTGTTTTATCGTTTTTGCTTGGCTTATATTTTTCCTTCCTATTTAGAAGGCTTTGGTTTACCAGCCTTAGAAGCCCAAAGTTATGGAGCGCCTGTCATTGCCGCGGATAATTCATCATTACCCGAAATTTTAAACGATTCAGCATTATACTTTAATCCTTATAATATTAAAGATATCAGTCAAAAAATACTTACTGTTATTCAGGACAGTAGCCAAAGAGATGAATTAATAAAAAAAGGATATCTCAATCATCATCACTATGATTGGCTGGTGATGTCGCGACAAACTCAAGAAATTTATTTAGCCACAGATCAACACTTGTCAACGTAAATGATTGGTGCTAAAATACCTGTGCTTTATTAATTATTGTAATTATGCAAGATAAAAAAATTGTTAATAGATCCCGAATTTGGCTAGGTTTTGGCGGCATTATACTTTTGGTTACTATTGGTGTAATGGTTATTTATCCAGCTTTACCGGATTATTTACCAGGAACGACTTATTTTAATAAATTTAAGCCTCACCTAGGTCTTGATTTACAGGGTGGCGCCCACTTGGTTTACCAAGCTGACTTGAGTAAAATTGATCAAGGTGATAGCACGGAAGCCATGGCCGGCGTACGGGATGTAATCGAACGACGAGTTAATGCTTTTGGTGTTTCCGAACCAATTGTGCAAACCAGCGGCTCTAATAGATTAATTATTGAATTAGCCGGTGTTTTTGACGTGAAGCAAGCCATTAAACAAATTGGTGAAACACCGCTACTAGAATTTAAGGAAAGAAATGAAAAGGCCAACCAACCCGTTGTGATTACCGCAGAACAACAAAAAGTAATGGATGAATTTAATGCTAAAGCATTAACTAATGCCAATGGTTTATTACAACAGGTAATAGCTGGTGCTGATTTTGGTGCTTTAGCAGAAAAAAATTCAGAAGATACGGGCAGCGCTACACAAAAAGGTGATCTTGGTTTTGCTGCTCGCGGTAAGTATGTGCCAGAGTTTGAAAAAGCCCTTTGGGAGTTAAAAGACGGGCAAGTCACGGGGCAATTAGTAAAAACTCAATTCGGTTTTCATATTATTAAACGTATAGCTACTCGCAATCAAGACAATCAAGAGGAAGTACAAGCCAGTCATATTTTAATCAAAACTATAGCCGCTGACAATATTGCCCCACCAGAGAGTGAATGGATTAATACCAAGTTAACGGGTAAAAATCTGAAAAAAGCCGAAGTTGTTTTTGATCAGAACAATGGTCAACCAACCGTTAGTTTAGTCTTTGATGATGCTGGTAAACAGTTATTCGCGGAAATTACTCAACGCAACGTTGGTAAACCAGTTGCTATATTTCTTGATGGCATCCCAATTAGTACACCGACAGTACAAGAAGAAATTACTCAAGGGGAAGCCAGAATTACTGGGAAATTTAATGTTAATGAAGCTAAATTATTATCCCAACGTTTGAATGCTGGTGCTTTGCCAGTACCAATTACATTGATCAGTCAGCAAACAATCGGTCCTAGTTTAGGACAGGTATCTTTGAATAAAAGTGTTATCGCTGGTTTAATCGGACTTTTGATGGTAGCAATCTTTATGATTATATTTTATCGCTTACCTGGTTTGTTAGCTGTTATTTCTCTATTAATTTACACCGTTATATCTTTAGCTATTTTTGAAATTTGGCCTATAACTTTAACCTTAGCGGGTATCACTGGTTTTATTTTATCTATTGGTATGGCTGTTGATGCTAATGTTTTAATTTTTGAAAGAATGAAGGAGGAATTAAGATTAAATAAACCATTAGGCACAGCAGTAGAAGAGGGTTTTTGGCGTGCCTGGAGCTCTATCAAGGATTCCAACATTTCCAGTTTAATTACCTGTTTAATTCTCGCTTGGTTTGGTACTAGTCTGATCAAAGGGTTTGCCATTACTCTGGCTATTGGTATTTTAGTTTCCATGTTTTCCGCTATTACTGTCACCAGAACATTTTTACGTTTAATCGTGAAGAAACATAACTATCGCTGGTTATGGTTATTTAGTGTAAAAATTAATAGCAAATCAAATGATTAAAATTGTTGAAAAAAGTAAGCATTGGTTTGGTTTCTCTTTAATCCTCATAATTATTAGTATTTTTAGTTTAACCAATTGGGGACTGAATTTCGGTATTGATTTTACTGGTGGTAGTATTTTAGAAATTAAATTCAGTCAGGAACAGCAAATTTCCACTGATCAAGTAAATGAAATTTTGCAAGAAGCACAAATTAATAACGCACAGATTCAAATTTCCAGTGAAAATACAGTATTAATCAGAACTGAAAGTATCGATGAAACCAAACATCAAGAGTTATTATCCGTCTTCACAAAAAAATATAATCAGGAAAACGCCTGGTCCGAAGTGCGTTTTGAAAGTCTTGGTCCTACTTTGGGAGCTGAATTACAATCAAAAGCACTTTTAGCTATTTTTTTAGTTTCTTTAGCTATTATTATTTATATCGGCATAGCTTTCCGTAAAGTGTCTTATCCTGTGCAATCATGGAAATTTGGTTTGTCTGCAGTCATTGCCTTAATTCACGATGTCTTTATTACTATTGGTTTATTTAGTGTCTTGGGCCACTTTTATGGTTATCAAGTTGATAGTTTATTTGTTACTGCTATGTTAACCCTAATGGGTTTTTCTGTGCATGATACAATTGTTACTTTTGATCGAGTTCGAGAGAATTTACAAAGATATCAGAATTATACTTTTAGTGAAATAATTAATTCCAGTATCAACGAAACAATTGTCCGATCATTGAATACCTCACTAACAACAATGATTGTTTTATTAGCTGTTTATTTGTTTGGTGGTGAATCAATTAAGCATTTTTCCTTAGCCTTATTATTCGGTATAGCAATCGGGACCTACTCTTCCATATTTGTTGCCAGTCCTTTATTAATTTTGTGGTACCGCTGGCAAAAATAGTTGACAATTAGTGCAAATTATTGAAAAAGTCAAATTGTAATATAAAGTTGACTTTTTTTTATAATTATGATATATTCTGAATATTAATAAAAATAACAAATAATTAGGCGTTTATACTATTATTTGTCATATAGTTAAATAATATGGATACACAATTTACTGAACAAAAATCAATTTTAGATAGTATTTTATCTAAAGAAAATATGGAGGAAATGTCACAATTTGAACCAAGTTCAATATTGCGTCTTTTATTTGCCAGTTTGAGCGATAAAGAGAAAAAGGTTATTATTCATCGCTATGGCTTAGAGGAAGAAGAGGTAAAAACCTTAGAAGAGATTGGGCACTTATTTAATGTAACACGAGAAAGAATTCGTCAGATTGAAAATGGTTCGATTAAAAAGATCAAAGGCAATCCCGATATCGATACTCATCTAAAGCCCATAGAAAGCTTGGTAAATAATATTCTTGAACAAAACGGAGGAGTGATGCGTGATGATAATTTATTGGATAAAGTTATCAGCTATTCTGTAGTAAAAGATATTAATCGGGCAGCCACTAAATTTATTATTTTTCAACTTTTAAATCACAACTGGGAACGTGTTGATAAACACGATAAATTACACAATGGTTGGAAATTGCCCACGGCCAGCATGGAGTTGATTGAAGAATTGGTAGACAATTTGGTAGCAGTATTAAGCGATGAAGATAAGCCATTACCACGCCAATTTATTTTAGACGCTCTAGCTAAGAAACCATCATCGCAGAAATTTACGGATTTTTTGAATGATGACGTAGTAGACAATGCCTTAGATTTAACGCGCAAAATTGATAAAAATCCTTTTGAAGAATGGGGTTTACTGAACTGGCGTTCAATTAAACCGAAAAGGATGAATGATAAGATATATTTAGTGATGAAAAAGGAAGGCAAACCAATGCATTTCACTGAAATTGCTACCAAAATCAATGAAGCAAAATTTGATGCTAAGACGGCGTATCCAGCCACAATTCATAATGAACTTATTTTAGATGACAAATATGTTTTAGTAGGACGCGGTATTTATGCTTTGCAGGAATGGGGTTATCAGCCCGGTGTGGTTGCCGATGTTATTGCTGAAGTATTGGTAGAATCCGCCAAACCTTTAACTAAAAACGAAATCATGGAAAAGGTTTTGCTAAAAAGAATTGTTAAGAAAAGTACTATTCAATTAGCTTTAATGAACAAAGATAGATTTGAACGGGTGGAGAGAAATAAGTATCAATTGAAAAAATAAAAAATACAACAAAGTCGGCCCATGCAAATATATTTAGATTTCTCTTATTTTAATTTGCTTTTAAACGAACCAACACCTTGGCATATTATGTGGCGATTGTTTGCTGATGGTGGC
>PFPO01000081.1 GCA_002793075.1 Candidatus Komeilibacteria bacterium CG_4_10_14_0_2_um_filter_37_10 | reverse complement strand
GAAGCGCTCCTCCACCGGCTAGAATAATCCCCTGATCCATAATGTCTGCCACAAGCTCTGGAGGAGTCTCTTCGACTGTCATTTTCACAGCATCGACTATGGCCGTCACGGACTTGGATATCGCCTGACGAACATTGTCTGAATTTATCATTATCGCTTTTGGTAATCCTGTAACAAGGTCTCTTCCCCTCATAGTGGCTTCTAGTTTTTCGTCGCTTGGATAAGCCGTTCCAATGGAAATTTTTATCTCTTCAGCTGTTCTTTCCCCAAGGAGAAGATTGAACTCATCGCGGGCAAACTGAATAATATCATCGTTCATCTCATCCCCGGCAATACGCAAGGACCTCGATGCAACTATTCCTCCCAGAGATATAACTGCTACCTCAGTAGTACCGCCTCCGATGTCCACGATCATACTTCCGGATGCTTCCTGGACTGGAAGCCGAGCTCCAATGGCTGCTGCCATCGGTTCTTCGATCAGGAATGCCTGTCTAGCCCCCGCGTTTACGGCTGCGTCTTCAACAGCTCTTTTTTCTACTTCTGTCACTCCGGAAGGTATACCGATCACAACTCTAGGACGGGGAAAGAGTGTGAAACTTTCTTTGTGAACCTTATCAACAAAATATTTCAACATCTGCTCAGTAATCTCAAAGTCGCTCACAACCCCATCGACGAGCGGGCGAGAGGCGACAATATTTACAGGCGTTCGGCCTACCATTTTTTTTGCCTCTTCTCCAATAGCTAAAATCTGCTTGTTTTTGATATTTAGAGCTACGACGGAAGGCTCGTTGATCACTATGCCTTTTCCTCTAACATAAACTAGGGTATTTGCAGTACCGAGATCTATGCCTATGTCATGTGAAAAATACCCGAATAATTTATTAAACATAATACTTTTTTACTTCTCTTATAGCTTCGTCAATAGTCTTAACAATTCGCACTTCATTCTTTTCTTGATCCAAAATCTCGTAACCACCAGCTCCTAGCGATTTTTCTGAGATAACTATGCGCAGAGGAATTCC
>PFPO01000080.1 GCA_002793075.1 Candidatus Komeilibacteria bacterium CG_4_10_14_0_2_um_filter_37_10 | reverse complement strand
AAAGTGGCAATTAGAACAAATTCAAATGCGCGGTGGTCAGGTTATTCTCGTGGTCGGTCGACGACAACCACGCTGGCCCGAGTGTCATAATCCGTCTTGGCTGGGTAGTATTGATCAGTCAGCTCAACATCAAGCAGAATTACAGTATATTCGGGCCACAGTAGAGGAGTTAAAACAATATTCAACTATTGTTGCTTGGCAGGTAGAAAATGAACCATTCCTTGATATTTTTGGTGAATGCCCCAGTGAAAAACCACAGGAGTTTCGTGACAAATTAGCATGGGTTCAATCTTTGGATCAGCGTCCGACGATTGTAACCGACAGTGGTGAATTGTCCAGTTGGTATCGAACGTCTTCACTTAATCCAATTATAGGGACAAGTCTATATCGTCATACTTGGAATAAGTGGTATGGTGATTTTTATTACCCTTTGCCACCAGCTTATTATCATTGGAAAGCAAAGCTATTGAAATTAGTAACACCATTAGAAAAGATTTTCATCTCCGAATTACAGCTGGAGCCCTGGGGTGATAAATCACCAGCGGAAACGCCAATTAACGAGCAGCTACTAAGTATGAATAATTTGCGTTTTACAAAAAATGTAGATTTTGCCAGGCAGGTAGGGTTTTCCGAAATATATTTCTGGGGTGCTGAGTGGTGGTATTGGATGAAAGAGAAGCAGAATAATGATTCTTTTTGGCAGCAGGCAATATTAATATTTAAAAATCAAAATAATGATTAAGGTAATATCAATAAAAAAATTTGATGGCAACAGGAGAAGATTTAGTTTTAAAAAATTGGTTAAGTCGGTAGAACGTTGTGGTGTCAACGGCTCAGAGGCCGAGAAGGTTGCTCATGAGGTTTTATCATTTTTACCGACAGAAGTTACTTCTAATCAATTGTACGAATTAATATACAAACATTTACAACAAAGAGACCGTTCGGTAGCACAGATATATTCGTTACGACAAGCATTATCCGAAGTCCGACCAGAATGTTGGGAAAAGTATATGGGAATAATTTTACAGTATTATGGTTATCAGACCAAGTGGAATGTTTTAGTTAAGGGTGCTAGCGTAGAACATCAAGTCGACGTGATTGCTAGAAAAGATGACCAAGTTTGGTTAGTAGAATGTAAGCACCATTTTAATTATCATCATGATTGTGGTTTGGGCGAGATTTTGCAGGTACAAGCACGTTTAGAAGATGTTATGGATGGTTGCAAAAAAAATATAAATAAATATAATTTTACCGGTGCTTGGCTAGTTACCAATACTAAATTTTCTGAGCACGCAAAAAGATATGCCGCAGCCAAGAATATCAGACTAACTGGTTGGCGTTATCCCGAGCAGTATAGTTTAGAACGTTTAATTCAGGATCAGTCTATTTATCCCATTACTATGTTACGATTAGATAAGGCCACTAAGAATATTTTGCAAAACAATAATATAATCACTATCCAAGACGCAGAAAAATTGCCGATTCCATTAATAAAATTGTTAGGTACTAGAATTAATACAATCCAAAAACAAATTCAGTCGCTAGCAGAATATGAGCAGTAAACAATTAATTGAATTGCGGCAAGAGTTAAAAAAGTACGTGCGTCAAGATAAAAAAAATATTTTGGCCAAATTTTTTAAAACCAAACCCGGTGAATATGGCGCGGGTGATCTTTTTTTGGGGGTAATGGTTCCGCAAATAAGACAGGTGGCGAGGAAGTATCATAACTTACCGTGGCTGCAAGTAAGGGAATTACAAAGGAGCGCTTGGCACGAGGAAAGACTATGTGCTTTATTAATTATGGTCAATCAGTATCAAGCTAGTGACTTGGCGATAAGAAAAATAATTTTTCGACACTATCTAAGCTCAACTAAGTATATTAATAATTGGGATTTAGTTGATCTCACAGCTGATCGTATTGTTGGTCAATATTTATTAGATAAAAATATTACTATTTTATTAAAATTAGCTAGGAGCAAAAATTTATGGCAGCGACGGATAGCCATTTTGAGCACTTTTGCTTTTATCAAAAAAGGTGAGGCTCAAAATACCCTCCGCGTTGCTAAGATACTATTAAATGATAATCATGATTTAATTCAAAAAGCAGTAGGCTGGATGTTGCGAGAGGTTGGTAAGCGGTGTGGTCAGAAAACAGAGGAGGAGTTTTTAGCTACGTATTATCAACAAATGCCCAGAACAATGCTGAGATATGCCATTGAACGGTTTCCGGAAAAGTTAAGACAACAGTATTTGCACGGTAAAATTTGATTTTTTATTCCTCGACAAATTATTGATAATATCTTAAACTGTTTCTGCTATAGATATATCGGGCTGTAGTCCCGCCTCTGGCGGGATAAACTCCGTTTAATGCAGGTTCAGTATATTTAATTACAAAGTATGTATTAGTAGACAGTTTTATTTCGGGCTGTAGCGCAGTTGGCTAGCGCGCGTCGTTCGGGACGACGAGGTCGGAGGTTCAAGTCCTCTCAGCCCGACCATTCATAAAATAGATATTGTTTGA
>PFPO01000079.1 GCA_002793075.1 Candidatus Komeilibacteria bacterium CG_4_10_14_0_2_um_filter_37_10 | reverse complement strand
ACTAAAATCCTTCGGCGTTGCTGTTGAACCTCCTAAAGTAGTACCACAGCCAGCGTAGTCGTCAGTACCATCAAAATTCAAACTCTTACCAAACTTGCCAGTGGCACCATTTTGTCTCGCTTGCACCACTGTTGTCTGCGTACCAGTGGCACCAATAGTCAAGGTACCAGTGCTGCTATAACCAGTGCTATCAAGAACCGAGCCGCCCTGTCCCTCCTCCATTGGCCAATAAGCTACTGGGCCAGCAATGCCACCATTCATATCCTCCTGAATTTGTTTGGCTGTACGAGCGTAGTTATAAATTTTAACATCGTCAATACGACCGCGAAATTGTCTTGTGGTATTCTCAGCGCCAATATTAATGCCGCCGGGATCATTGCCGTCACCGGTTACGGCGATAGTATTTTTTAAAATTCCATTGGTGTACAACCGAATGTTAGATCCATCCCAAGCGCAAGTAATATGCGTCCATTGGTTTAATGGCACTGTACCAGCGCCGGAGCTATGATAACCAGCAGGCGTAGTACCATACCAATAACAGTTAATTGATCCGTTATTATAAACACTTAAATAATAAGTATTTTGGATAACCGTCATTTCTTCGGAACCATAACTGGCAGGATTTACCCAGGCTTCTAAAGTCAAGG
The DNA here is from genome assembly GCA_002793075.1 of Candidatus Komeilibacteria bacterium CG_4_10_14_0_2_um_filter_37_10. Classification (NCBI taxonomy): domain Bacteria; phylum Candidatus Komeiliibacteriota; species Candidatus Komeilibacteria bacterium CG_4_10_14_0_2_um_filter_37_10. The sequence continues at coordinate 2,799 of PFPO01000079.1, read as the reverse complement.
CGCCGGTATTTGCTAGATTGTTACCACCGGCTGAATAAACATTATTTGCTGCTGCGCCAGTGGACAGATTCAAAGACGAGCCTCTTTTACCCAGCGCCCAACCAATAGTTCCGTTGCTGGTGGCGCTATTATTATTACCACTAGAGTCATAAGCTGTGGTACCAGTGTTTTCATCCAAGGTCCAATACCTGGCCGGCCCTGGCGCCCATTCATATAATTTGGTAACTTCAGCGTTAGAGAGGGCGCGGTTATAAATACGGAGTTCATCTAATTGACCATTAAAATAATTGCCACCACCTAAACTAGCAAAACCCAAAACACCGCTATTGGCCCCGGGGTCAATGGCCGTAACTTTTGTTTGTTGCAGAACACTATTTTTGTAAATTTTCATGGTGCTGGTAGCTGCTTCAAAAGTCGCGGTAATATAAACCCATTCATTTTGAGTAAGATTGTTAACCCGAACATTATCATATTGACCGGGCGTACCTGTACCAACGTAAAGGTCAATGTCATCCTGCCATTTCCAAATGGCATAGTTGCTACTCCCGGCGTTGCTATTCGGATTTTTGGCAATGATACCAGCTGTATTTACTAATTCACCTATTTTAATCCAAAAACTCAAGGAAAAATCAACATTATTAAAGTCTAGCGAATTACTATCAGTAATAGATATTTCGTCATTAATACCATCAAAACTACCGCCATTGCCATACTTGCCAATAACGCCGCCAGTAGAGCCAGTAGTAACAGGACACGACTTGCCAGTATTACTATTGCCCGAAGCATCTAAAACAGTGGCCGTAGAACAGTCGTTAGTCCAAGAAGTTTCGTCCATTGGCCAATAACCAACCAAACCATCAGACATCCACTTTTGATTACTAGCGCCCATGGCGACATTAGCCGCTGACTCGGAGCCTACTCCGGCTTTGCCGGAGGAATAGTCCTGGTTAACTTGGGTAGCAGTACGAGCATAGTTATAAATTTTAAAATTATCTAGCGCCATATTCGGCGAACCACTACTACGTTCACCAATTTTCATAACGTTGGCACCGACATTACAAAATCCACCGGCTTGTGTAACTTGTCGAATGTAGTTGCCATCTAAGTAAGCTTTGACAGTGGTACCGTCATAAGTAACTGTATACATGTGCCATAAGTTATCAATGGTATTATTCGCTACGGTAATGGAAGTATAAGATGTACCATCACAAGGAGAGCGACCCCACTCAAAATAAATAGTGTTGTAGTTACCATTCTGATCGGGAAATATTTGTGTTCGCAAGCCATAGCCAGTGTGCGTACCACCATTACTATTAGACATAATTATCGGCCACCGATAGCTAGCGGAAGAAGTATAAGCAGCATTAAATTTTACCCAAACATTATAGGTTAATTCATTGTACGTATTGAAAGTTGGGGAACTGGCAGAGGCGGCGTAGTCACCATCAGCATCAGTACTGACACACTTGCCAGCCAAACATTTATCTTCATTGTTCCAGGCCAGAGAGTTTAAAGTTAAATCGTTATTATTGGTAGTGTTGTCCTGGGTGGTAGTGCCATAGCCCTCATCAAAACGCCAATAAGCCACAGGAGCCGCACCTTTTTCTTCCGTACCTAAGGAACCGATGGTGGGCTCGGTGGCGGCATATTTTCTTAAACGCGCATTATCATATTGTACTGTGGTAGAATATTGCCCCAAACCAATACTTAAATCCGTTAACGGACTGAGGCTAGCAGTTGATGTTGTCGAGCCAATTGATGTGCCGTTAACATAGTATGTATTATTACTATCCTTCACTTGAACTTTCACATTGTACCAAGTGTCAGCGGCCATATTATTAGCACCGACGTTAGTAGTACCACCAAACGAACCGGTCCACTCTTGATAAGCCGTAGTATTAATACCACTTGTCCAAAATCTACCAGAATGACCATTGGACGGACGATATCTTTGGTATGTTTGTAAGCGTCCGCCACCACCAGAAGAAAATTTGCCACGAAACTCCATAATATAACCAGTAGCATCAGAAAGACTTAAGGAGTTAACATAAACTGGCGTACTATCACATCCGGTACTGGAACTAATTTGCATCACGCCAGAAGTAATAGTGGCAGCGCAACCAGTGGGATTAATCCATTTACTTAAGTTAATGCTAAAATCATCAAAAAAAGTAAATACATTATTACCATTTTGGGCATTGCTAGCGCTTTGGTTACCATAATATAGATAGATCGTTGAAGAACCTGCTGGAACAGAAGATGCTTTGGTACAAATTTTGGTAGTGGCGCTATTACAGCCAGGGTTATTCTCCTCAATCCAGTAAGATAAAACATTGCCTTGAGCGTCAGTAAATCTGATATCATCGCAGTCAGATTGCATTTTACCGGCAGTGATTAAAGTTGCCGTGTCTAAGGTAATGGCTATTTGGTAGTCAGTGAGAGCAGAACCACCATTGGTAATCGGGACGCTCTGGCGATAGTACCAGTCGTCGTTAAACCATGCTGCCGCACTTTCTGGTTTGCGGATTAGATAGACGATACCGACGACGACAATAATAGCAATCGTGAGGATGCTGGCAGTGTAGTATATTCTGTTTTTGTTAAGTTTGAGTTTCATTGGTGATTATTATTTTTCGTACTGGACACCGGGTCGTGGCCCGGTGTGACAAGCGAGATTTGAGCTAACGCTGACAAACACAGTCTTGTCTTTCTGGTGAAAACCAGAAAACAGTTCCAAATTGTTTCTTATTTTACGTTAAGTCATAATAACAATAAAATATGTGCTGGATACCGGATCAA
>PFPO01000078.1 GCA_002793075.1 Candidatus Komeilibacteria bacterium CG_4_10_14_0_2_um_filter_37_10 | reverse complement strand
ATAATTCTCTCTTTAAGCCTAATAGGCGTCTCGTTTGGTTGGTGTTTAGGACGAGTAGATCTATTAATCAATCATTCAATGCCATCTCTTCTAAAATTAGCTAGCCAATATTTTATAGCCCGCTCGCTAAAAGGACAGACCTTGGCCAACTGCTTAATTGTTATCTCTTTGTTGATGATAGGTTTAATCCACCTATATTTTTCTTCTTGTGTTGATTTTTGCATAGTTTTTGACATATAGCCCTAGTTTACTAGAAAGTGCAATATGTGTGTGCACATTACCACGGATAATTGACAAATGATCAACGTTCTGCTAATCTATTATCATTAGTTTGCTTAAATTAATATAGGAAATGAAACAAACCATACAAATTATACAAATTATTGTCTCAATCCTCTTGATTGTCGTAGTGTTGTTACAAAACCGTGGTTCTGGCTTAGGCGCTGCATTCGGTGGTGATAACGCTATTTATCGAACCAAAAGAGGTGCGGAAAAAATTATTTTTATTACTACTATTGTTTTGGCTGTCTTATTCTTTGTTTTAGCTTTAGCTCAAATTTTTATTTAATAACTTGGGCGTATTCGTGTGTCAAAAAAACTAAAATTTTTTTCCTGGTTAACTTTCACCAAAAGTTCATTAATTAAATTTATTGAGCGTATTTTAGCTAATTCGCTAAACCGTAATAAAAATTTATCCCCAGAAATTGATCAACAATTAATTAGTCAGCTACCAACGTCACGTTGGCCAGCGTGGTCACAATTAAAACAACTACCGCATTATTTAAATAGTCGGGAGTGGCTCGTTCTCCGCGTAGCGATAATTATGACCATCGTCGGCTTAGTCGGTGCTGGCCTTGCTTTCTACTGGCAACACTCAGTACTGGTACCGAAACAAGGCGGCGAATACACCGAGGGTTTGATTGGCTCACCGAATCTGATCAATCCTCTACTATCACAATACAACGATGTTGACCGGGACTTAACGCGATTGATATTTAATGGATTACTCAAATACGATCAACAAGGAAATCTCACCACTGATCTGGCAGAAAAGATTAATATTAGTACCGATCAAAAACAAATTATCATTACTTTAAAAAATAATATTCTCTGGCATGATGGCGAACAAGTAACTGCTAATGATGTGATCTTTACCATTGCCAGTATTCAAGAAATTGCCTGGCAAAGCCCCTATCGCGCTGCCTTCACCAATGTTCAGGTAGAAAAGATTGACGACTTAAACGTTAAAATTTCCCTTGATCAGGGTGCTCTTAATTTTTTGAATAATTTAATTGTCGGCTTAATTCCGGAACACCTTTGGTCTACAGTTTCCACTTCTAATGTCACGCTGGCGGAACTCAATAAAAAACCGATTGGCACGGGACCATTTCAATTTTCCACCTTAACCAAGGATCGGTCGGGTAGTATCAAATCACTAGTTTTAATTCGCAATGACCGGTATTTTACCACACCAGCATTTCTTGATAGTATTACTTTTAAATTTTATGGTGATTATGAGACCGGGGTGCAAGCTTTAAAAAATAAAAATGTTGATGGTTTAAATTTCTTACCGCGAGAATTTACTAGTGAAGCAGATAAAAATAAAGATTTAATCTTGCACGAACTTAGTCGTCCACAATACGCGGCCATTTTCTTTAACACGAAAAAAAATAGTCTTCTTAAAGATCAGGCAATTAGAAAGGGTCTGGCTCTAGCTATTGATCGTGATAAAATTATTAACGAAGTTCTGGGTGGCGAAGGTCAAATAATAGACAGTCCTATTTTACCCGGCTACACTGGTCATACCGAAGATGTTGCTAAGTATAACTATAACGTAAACGAAGCTAGCTCCTGGCTCGATAAAACCGGCTGGCTAAAAGTTGACGGGCAACCATATCGACAAAAAAAAGGAGCTGAGCTAATTATTAAATTAACAACCGTAGAAAATCCGGAATATCAACAGGTAGTCGCGATCATTAAAGATAATTGGGAAAAAATCGGAGTTAAGACAGCTGTGGAAATAGTTCCCAAAGAACAAATCCGTGAACAAATTATCAAAAATAGAAATTATGAAGCGTTACTTTTTGGTCAAATTATCAAATCTGATCCCTATCCTTTTTGGCATTCCTCACAAGTTGACGATCCGGGTCTGAATCTTTCTATTTGGGCTGATAAAACCATCGATACTCAACTGGAGCAGATTCGCCAAACATCAGATGAACAGCAAAGAGCCCAACTAATCGTTGACTGGCAAAAAAACTTAACCAACTTTGCACCCGCTATTTTCTTATATAATCCCATCTATATCTATCCCATTGATAAAAAAATATTAAACGTTAACATCAAGAACATTAACTCCACACCTGATCGTTTTAATGATATTACGAACTGGCACATCAAATCCAAACGCGTCTTTCAATGGTAAGACTTTCCAGCCAGAGTGGTGAAACTGGTAAACATGCACGGTTCAGAGCCGTGTGCCGCAAGGTTTGAGGGTTCGAGTCCCTCCTCTGGCACCACGTCATACTTTACCTCGTCCGCTCCATCCAGCACTTCGCGAAAAGCTGGATTCCGCTACACTCAGTAAAGTATTTCTTTGTAAAATTATACTTAATCCTCTCCGCCTCTGGCGGATCGAACTCAAGTATATTTTTATCCAGAAGCATATCTATGGATTAGTTTGTAAACATTATTCCTTTAGCTCGCTTGCTTATTCCGCCTTCTCACCACGCTAGCGCTGGCACAGCGGGTGGCGGATCGAACTCAAGTATATTTTTATCCAGAAACATGTCTGCAGATTAGTCTATTTAGTTTAAAAGCCCTATCTCTTTAACTTGCTACATCTATACTCAGATTAGAAATTAATACATTATAATCTATTAAAAGCTCAAATCACTTCCCCGCTTAATAAAATATTACTTCTAAATTACTAAACAATCCTCTAAAATTAAATTACTGCGCTTAAAAAACTTTGAGTTTAGACAATTTAATTTTAATCTCTCCTCCCAAACCCTAATCAGAGTTTGGATAGGAACAATTTAACCATTAATAAATGAAAAAAATATGATTGCAAAGAGAGAATACCGATCGCATTCTGCTGGACCAGGCGCCCAACGGCACCCCGTCGTTCCGAATACCACGCGGTATACATCATCCCGGGTAAGTAATTACCAACAGGCTGATAAAAATAACAAAAGAGAAATTTCTTTTGGCGGTAACAAACTAAAAATTATAGTCCTCGGTGGCAATGAAGAGGTGGGCCGGAATATGACTATGTTGGAATATGGGCCTGATATCATTATTATTGATATGGGCTTACAGTTTCCTGAAGAAGACATGTTGGGCATTGATTATATCATTCCCGATACCACCTACTTTGAAGGTAAAGAAAATAATATTCGTGGTGTTTTTATTACTCACGCTCACTATGACCATATTGGTGCCATCCCTCATTTGATTGGCAAACTCGGCAATCCACCAATCTTTTCTTCTGACCTTTCTCTCAAAATTATTGAGAAAAGACAAAATGACTTCCGTAGCGTTGGCAAACTTAACACGCAAGTAGTAACTACTAATGATCACGTTAAAGTCGGTTGTTTTGAAGTGGAATTTTTTGGTGTTTCCCATAATATTCCGACTTCCATGGGTTTAATTATTCACACACCACTAGGTATAGTCATCCATACGGGGGACTTTAAACTGGATCTTAATATCTCCGGTGATACACCAACGGAAATAACCAAGATCGCTAAGCTGGGCGATAAAAAAGTTTTAGCCCTGCTGTCTGATTCCACCAATGCTCCCCAGAGTGGCCACCAACTATCAGAATTTGAAATCCAAAGAAACTTAGAAGATATCATTCGCAATGCGCCGGGTCGTTTGATTGTTGGCACTTTTGCCTCGCTACTCGGTCGTATCCAACAAATTATCTGGGCCGCGGAGAAGTGTAATAAAAAAATCATTATTGAAGGCTTTAGTATGAAATCCAACGTTGAGATTGCGCACAATCTAGGCTATCTTAAAACGGAAAAAGGAACAATGATCACTACCGCCCAAATGAAAGATTTTCCCAATAACCGTATTGTCATTCTCTGTACTGGCGCGCAAGGCGAAGATAATGCCGTGCTCATGCGAATTGCTAATAAAGAGCATCGATCAATCGGGATTGAAAAACACGATACCGTTGTCTTTTCCTCCTCGGTTATTCCCGGCAATGAACGCTCAGTGCAAAAACTAAAAGACTCGCTCTATCGTCAAGGCGCAGAGGTAATTCACTATCAAATGATGGATATTCATGCCGGTGGTCATGCCAAAGCCGAAGATCTGAAATTGCTCCTTAATTTGGTTCGCCCTCAATATTTTATTCCCATTGAAGGCAATCACTCTTTCTTGCGTATGCACGCTAAGATCGCCGAACAAACTGGCATTGATCCAAAAAAAATATTCGTTGCGGATAACGGTCAAGTTATGGAATTCAATAAAACTGGTGGCCGCTTAACTACCACCAAAGTTCCTGCCGACTATGTCTTTGTTGATGGACTCGGAGTGGGTGATGTTTCCACAGTAGTTCTTCGCGACCGACAATTGATGGCGGAAGATGGTATGTTGGTAATTATTGCTACCATTGATTCCAAAACTGGTGAACTCACTAATTCACCGGATATTATTTCTCGAGGTTTTATCTACATGAAAGAAAATAAAAAAATGGTAGAGCAAACCAGAGCCAAGATTAAAACAGTACTCAAAGAAAATAATCCAAAAAAAGTTAATAACGATACCTATCTGAAAGATAAAATCCGTAATGAAATAGGACAGTTCCTTTTTGACAAAACCGAACGTCGTCCGATGATCTTACCGGTAATTATTGAGGTGTAATGCTGGGGGCAGTAAAAAAATTTATTTCCCAAATTAGTAACCAAAATATTGATTATTGGCTTCTGGCTATTATCTGGTTTTTATTTACTATCCTAACAATTTACTGCTTAATGTTGCGCTATTCGCAAGAGCAATACGTTCTCTTAGCTAATTCTTTTTGGCAAGGACACCTTCATTTTTTAGACCAATGGGGTCCAATTTATGACAGTGCTGCGTGGCATGGTCATTTTTATTGGCCCCTAGGCATGCTACCAGCCATACTCATGATGCCATTTACACTAATAGCCAAAATATTGGGCTCACCATATTATCAAGCTTGCCTACACATACCTTTTTTGGTAATTATTGGTTTGATTATTAATGATTTACTAATTAAATTTGATTACCAACAAAAAGATCGTTTCTATTTAATTATTGCCTTTATTATCTGTTCACCGCTCCTTGGTGTTGCCCTAATTAGTGATAGCTGGCAATTTGCTCAAATGACAGCCTTACTACTTAGTTGCTGGTCATTATGGGAATTTTATCAACACCGCCGCTATTGGCTTATCGGTATTTTATGCGCCACTATTTTACTGACGCGTCCAACGGCCAGTCTAATTATTTTTTTCTACATCCTAAATATAATTTTGATTGAAAAAAATAATATTATTACTAAACTGCGCCAATTGCTTTGGCCGTACATAATTGGTCTAATGATGATGTTTGGTTACAATTTCTGGCGTTTTCAAAACCCTTGGGAAAGTGGCTATTCTTTACAACTGCAAGGAACTAACTCTCTACTACAATTAAAACAACAAGGTATTTTTCATTGGCGCAATGTTGGCCGTAACCTCTTCTATCTACTTTTCCAACTCCCTTTGATTTCCTTATCACCCGTCACTCCCTACCTACCAATTTATCCATATGTTTATGCTAACCCCTGGGGTTTAAGTATTTTTTTTACCTCGCCTTACCTTTTTACACTTTTTTATCATCACTATAAAAAAACGATAGAAAAAATTATTTGGTTAACTATTTTCATAATTTTAATACCCATTGTTTTTTACTATGGAGTTGGTTGGTATCAATTTGGTTATCGCTATGCTCTAGATTTTTGGCCTTTACTTTTTCTGCTTTTTACGCAAAAGTATAGAGAAAAAAATAACTACCTTTCTGACAAAATCAGAATAGTTATTATTATCTCGGCCATTTTCAACTTATACTTGTTTTTTACACTTTATTCGTGAAAAATAGACTGAAATATCATTCAATGTTAAAATATAAAAGGCGTAGTCGAAGCCAATAATATCTATTTATATTAAATAATAGACAGTATAATCAAAATAATTAACTATCAACAATATGAAAAAAGTTATTTCCTTAGTCCTAGTTTTCTCCTTTGTTCTCGCCTTGTTATCCTTCACTTCAGTGTCAGCTGAAGAGTTAGAAAAAATTCCATCGCCAGAGCAAATCAAATTATTTAAAGTTGTCAAGAAAGAGAACGGGGCTCTCTATGGTGTACGATTAAAACAAAATAATAGCGAAGACAAAATATCTTCCGATTCTATGCAGTCAGAAAAGTTAGAGAAAATATCATCACCCGAAGAAATCAAATTATTTAAAGTTATCAAGAAAGAGAATGGGGCTCTCTATGGTATAAAATTAAGTGACCAAGAACGACAAAAAAAAGAAGATGGTGGACAAGATGCCACTAAACTGTCAAGGGAAACAAAATTAGAAAAAATACCAACTGCTAATGATATTTCTTTCTTTGAAAAAATCAAGAAAATCGGAAATGCTCTATGGGGTGTAAAAAAACAAATGCCACCCTATTCCGGAACAAACTCGGCGATTGTTGACGACAACACCCGAGCCTGTGTCATAACCACTATTGATACCAAAGATACGGCTGTTAAAGATTTGATTGCTAAACAATCAACGGATCGTCAACAGACAATAACTGAGCGTAATACTTGCCAAAAAGCAGCCTTTGATACGATTGAAAAACAAAAAACTAACTTAGCCGCTTGTGCAAAAAACTTCAAGGAAGCGAATGTTAAAATTCAAAATGAATACAAACAAAGTCATCAAACAATTTGGAAAAGTTATCTAACTAGCCTCAAAGAATGTTCTAAATTACTAAAAACAGATACTTCGGATAACGAGTCAAAAAATAGTGAAATACTAATTGAAGATGGCGACGCTAGTGAAATTGAATAACTAAAATGCTAAAAAACCCAGTCGTTACCCAACTACTGGGTTTTTAATTATCTCAATTGTTTTGCGTTAAATTTAATCAAATAACTATTTATTTATAACCAAATTTATGCTAAAATAGAGCCATGACTGAAAAAAACACAACAATTTTATTCTCCGGCATCCAGCCAACTGGTGATATCCATATTGGCAATTATTTGGGTGCTTTACGCAATTGGGTGGACTTACAAGATAAGTACCAAGCGCTCTATTGTATTGTTGATTTACACGCTCTGACCATCAGTCAAGATCCAGCACTTTTCCCAGATAAAATCCGACAAACAGCTATTGACCTACTAGCTATCGGTTTAAATCCGAAAAAAGCTACGCTTTTTATTCAATCTCATGTACCAGCGCACAGTGAGCTGGCTTGGCTATTTACCACCTTACTACCACTAGCTGAGCTAGAACGCATGACACAATACAAAGAAAAGTCTCAAGCCAATCAACAAAATATTAATGCCGGATTATTACAATATCCCGTTCTCATGGCGGCCGACATCTTGCTTTATCACGCCGAAGCCGTGCCTGTTGGTGATGACCAAGTACAACACATTGAGCTGGCCAATACTGTGGCCAGAAAATTTAATAATAAATACGGTGCTACTTTTCAACACATTAAACCATTGCTCACCAATGGCGCCCGCATCATGTCCTTGACTGACCCCCAGAAAAAAATGAGCAAATCACTGGGCCCGAAAAATTATATTGCCCTCCGTGATCAGCCGGCAATAATCAAAGAAAAGCTAGCCCATGCTGTTACCGATAGCGGGCCGGCTGGACCTGATAGTAAATCTTTGGGCGTGCATAATCTGTTTGAACTGCTGGATCTTTTTGCGAATCCTAAAGTAGTTAATTATTTTGAAAAAAAATATAATAATAAAACTATTAAATATTCAGAGCTCAAAGAAACGCTAGCCGAGAGCATAATCAAAACCCTAGCGCCGATCCAGGATAATATTGCTCAATACGAAAAGAAACCGAAATTGGTTGATGACATTCTTAAAAAAGGCGCCAAACAGGCAATGGTGTTAGCCGAAAAGAATATTGCCGATATCAAAAAGAGAATGGGTTTGTATTTAACCTAAACTGGTAACCAAAATTTATTCCATTATTAGCTGACTTAGTTCTGCTAATTTTTTTTGCAATAGATTATCATCAGCTGCTTCTAAATTTAGGCGCAGTAGCGGCTCGGTACCAGAGAGGCGCACATTAAACCACCACTCGGGATAATATACGGACAAGCCATCTAATTCACTTTGCTCACCATCGTGATAAATATTTTTTAATTTAGTAATAATTTTTTTCTGATCATCAACTGTAAAGTTTGTTTCTGGTAGAATAGAGCTAGTCTGAAACTTCTCAATCAGTTGACTGAATGTTTTTCCGGATTCTTGGGTCATAATCGACAATACAATCAAAACAGTGAGAAAGGCATTGTCCGCATAGAAACAATCGCGATAATAATAATGACCAGACTTCTCGCCACCAAAAATAATGTCCTCTTGCCGCATTTTATTCTTGATAAACGTATGGCCAACTCTTTCCATTACTGGCTGACCACCAAAGCCGCTAATGACTTCTGGTACAACTCTACTACATACGGCATTGTATAATATTTTTTGCGCCGGATATTTATTTAACAAATACTGAGCTACTAAACAAATGATGTAGCTACTATCAATTAGCCTGCCCTGCTCGTCAATGAAGAAAACGCGATCACTGTCACCATCAAAAGCTAATCCCAAATCAGCATTTTCTAGTTTTACACGTTTGATTAAATCACTAGTATTTTCGGGCTTTAAAGGATTGGCTTCATGATTCGGGAAAGAACCGTCAAGCTCAAAATAAAGCGGGATAATATCCAGTGGGCTATTTTCCAATAATAACGGAATGATTTTACCAGCCAAACCATTACCCGCGTCAATCACTAGACGCATTTTCTGAAAATCTGCGGGGTTGATAAATCTCTTAAGGTAATCCAAATATTCCGTTAGTATTTGTCGTTTATCTTCAACGGCCAAACTGTGCTCACTATTGTAATCCTCCTGCAACGCCAAATAATATTGCTCAATCATTGGCAATCCGCTATCAGAACCAACTCCCACCGCACCAGCTAAAACAATCTTACAGCCATTATACTCTGCTGGGTTATGCGAGGCTGTGATCATAATGCCCGGCATACTGTAACGACCAGAAGCATAATAAACAGTATCAGTAGAAACCAAACCCAAATCCCACACTTTCATACCCTGTGCTACTAGTCCCAAAATTATCCCATCGCGGAGCTCTGGCGTAGACATCCGCATATCGCCACCAATGACCACGGTTTTAGTTTGACCGGCTTGCAGAAAAAACTTGGCAATAGCTTGACCCAAAAGATTAGCCACAGCACGATTGATTTGCTGCGGATATAGCCCCCTAATGTCATAGGATTTGAATATATCAGACATGGTTTTTTCCAATTATTGTTGGTTTTTTAACTTCTGCCAAATATCTTTTTTCATCATCATCAAACCGCCCAGTCCCCACCAGACACCAAGTAGCATGACTAACCAACCAATCCATGGTAGTGCCGTTAATACTAAATAAATAAATAGACCGAGTAAATATATATACGGCCAAGGCCATTTTAGCTGCCATCTATTAGCTATCCAAGAACCAATTAGATAACCCACATAAACAGCTGAGGAATAAAGTAGAATTAAATAAATAGCTAACAAAATCAGAGACAAAGGAATGCCGATAATAGTAATAAACAACACGATCATCACCAAAGGTGTCACTACCGACAGTACTAAACCGTACAAAATATACTTATATTTATTTTGGGGATCAGCAACGGCTGTGCGCCAGGTGCTAGGCATTAACTTAATTAGCAATAAACCTAATAACAATAAACTTAGCAAGCGGTAAAAAATGCCGGATATTTTATTTTGCCATACTTGTGCTTGATCGTTCTTTTTCAGCTCGCTAAAATTATGCTGACCTTTCACGATCGCACCACTTGGTACCTCAGCCATGTTTCTGCTCTGATAGTTTAAATTACCATTAACTACCGCTGTGCTGGATAAGACCAGTTGCCCCACTTCGGCATTGAGGTGCGTTAATTGTCCACTGATAAAAAGCTTTTCCATGCCACCATCAACATTACCAGCTACTTGACCACGCATTTCAATATTCTGACCATAGACCATCAGCGTTGCTCCGAGTTTAGCCTTGTCATTAAGATAGATATTATTACCAGCCAATGTTACTCCGTGCTTGATTTCGCTATCAATAGTAATATTCTGACCTGCCGCCCGTAAACTTCCTTCAATTATGCCTGTAACACGAATATTGGCAGCAATGGCATAAACATCGCCTTTTATATTGCCAGCAATGGTAATATTGTTACCAATCACGAAAACGTCACCATTAATATCACCCAATAATTCAATATTATTGGCTACCCGATAAATGTTGGCTAAATAGCTTTGCCCTAATGGTAAATAATAATCCTCCCCCCGGGCTTGATTGGCGCTGGCCATTAAAGGCAGTATGATACCAATAAGGAACAAAATGACAAACGGTTTTTTTCTCATATTTTTATAGTTAATAATATTAATATTTTAGCAGTATTATAACTTTCTGGCTACTAGCACCAAGTTGTGCCCATGCCATTGATTAGTAACCTGGCCAGCGCGCTCATAATATAATTCTTCAATTACCAAACCACTTTTTTCTACTAATAACCGTAGTTCTCGCGGATTAAAATTGTGACAGTACCGCCAAATGGTTTCTGTTTGACCATGCCATGGTACCAAGACATCATTAAGGTCATAACTACGAAATATATTGATAAAATTACTCTTTAGCCATAACCAAAAATATTTTTTTTGCCGTAAATTCCAAGTGGTCATAAGTAAATAGCCGCCAGGATTTAAATGCTGATAAAATTTTTGTAATAGTTCCTGTCTGGCTTGCCGACCTGGCAAATGGTGAAAAGAGGCAAGGGCGTAAATTAAATCAATGGCTGCTGGCCAAGCATCTTGCTCGTTCAACCAATGAGCTACCCCATACTGCGCTTGAGCTTTTTCCAGTAATAACCTACAATTATCCATGCCGTAGTATTGACCTTGATAATCCGCTACCAATGGATAAAAACGTCCATTACCACAACCCCAATCCAGCACGATGTTGTTTGGTTTTATTTTCTTGGCGAGTACTTGAGCAATCGGCCAATTACTTTGCCGGCTCTGAGAAAAAGTATCAGCGATAGCACAATAGGTAGCTACTACTTGATCCTGAATTTTATTAATTAATAGTTGTTTCATGGATAATAATCTGATTATTAAATTATTGAAAAAACTTAGTAGCAACTCCGCTCATAATCAAGAGCAGTTTTTGCGTGATAAAAAAATAATTTGTAACCAATTACACATCACTCCTCCTTCTAATGCTACACTGCTGTCTGTCTATCGTCAATTAGTAGAAAATGGGCAACTGCGAGTGAGTGCTAATATTAATAAATGGCTAATTACCCGACCCGTCCGCTCCCTTTCGGGAGTAGCGGTTATTTCCGTGTTAAGCAAACCCTATGCTTGTCCAGGAAAATGTCTTTACTGCCCATCAGAACCAAAAATGCCTAAAAGTTATCTATCCAACGAACCGGCGGTGATGCGCGCTATTAGTAATTCTTTTGATCCTTATCGCCAGGTACAAGCTCGCCTGCTGGCTCTCTATCTCAATGGACATCCTACTGACAAGATGGAATTAATCGTCTTGGGTGGTACTTGGTCGGCTTATCCTTGGTCTTATCGTCAATGGTTTATTAAAAGATGTTTTGATGCCGCTAATACCTTTCAAAATAAAAATAAAGCCGCCCGGACCCTGGGCCAAGCTCAGAAAACTAACGAGACGACTGATAAAAGAATTATTGGTTTAATTTTAGAAACCCGGCCGGATCATATTAATGAATTAGAAATAAAAAGACTAAGACAACTAGGCTGTACTAGGATTCAGCTAGGGGTCCAGGCACTAGATAATCATATTTTGAAAATTAATCAGCGCGGACACACTGTACAAAGTGTTATCCAAGCCACTAGGCTATTAAAAGAGACCAGTTTTAAAATTGATTATCACTTCATGCCCAATCTCGCTGGCTCCACCCCCAAAAAAGATTTAATCATGTTTAAAAAATTATTTACTGATAAAAACTTTCGACCAGATCATCTAAAAATTTACCCGACGGTAGTTAATAAATACGCCGAGCTTTATCGCTGGTGGCAAAAAGGTAAATGGCATCCATACTCCGATCAACAGTTAATTAACCTACTAGTAAAGATGAAAAGTATTGTGCCATACTATGTCCGTATTAATCGTTTGGTGCGTGATATCCCCGGTGCCAGCATTCAGGCTGGTAACAAAATCACCAATCTCAGACAATACTTAACGGTAGCGATGGCGAAAAAGAATCTATCCTGTCACTGTATTCGTTGTCGTGAAGTTAAGGGCCAACAAATTAAACCACGACAAATTAAATTATATATTGAGCAATATGAGGCCAGTGGCGGTCAAGAATACTTTATTAGCTTAGAAAACAAAACCCGGGATCAACTTTATGCTTTTTGCCGTTTACGCTTCAATGATCAACAAAAGAATATCCTGCCAGAATTGACTGATTGTGCACTAATTCGCGAATTACATACTTACGGTCAGCTCATATCTTTACAAACTAAAAAAGGAGAAACTCAACACATTGGCCTGGGTAAAAGACTGATGCTGGCAGCAGAAAAGATTGCCCAGCAAAAACATTTTACTAAAATAGCAGTCATTGCTGGCATTGGTGTACGTCAATATTATCAAAAACTTGGTTATCATTTACAAGGAACTTATTTAATTAAGAATTTAAAATGACCTCCTCCCCGCGCTCAAAAAAGCTATCTTAACTAGATAGCTTTTTTTCATACG
>PFPO01000077.1 GCA_002793075.1 Candidatus Komeilibacteria bacterium CG_4_10_14_0_2_um_filter_37_10 | reverse complement strand
AGATTTTTAACTTACGCGAGTCTCCAAGTTGTGCTAAAATAATTTCTCAAAGAGAGGATTATTATGCCGGAGTTGCCAGAAGTAGAGACTATAAAAAATGATTTAATACAAAAAATCGTGGGTAGAAAGATCACTGATATCACTGCTCTATGGCCCGAGATAGTCAAGGATATGCCATTTGAATCCTTCAAAAAAGCCGTTATTGGACAGAGGATAATCAATGTCAAAAGAAGAGCGAAGAATCTAATAGTCGAACTCACTGATGACACTGCCCTGCTTATTCATCTGAAAATGACAGGCCATGTTTTGGTTACAGATGCTTCTAACGAGGTAAACGAGGTGGGGAAATGGATAAAAACTGATAACCAGCTATTGAGTGACGATCCCCAAAATCAATTTATCCGGATTATTTTTTATTTTGACGATAAAACGATGATGGCAATGAGCGACCTGAGGAAATTTGCATACATAAAACTTGTTTCAACCGAAGACCTAAATAAATTTTTGGCCGAATATGGTCCCGAACCATTTGACCCCGAATTTACGGTTGCGGTGTTTCAGACCATGTTGCAGTCAAAGGGCTTGGCTATAAAAAAGGTGCTGATGGATCAGCACATACTCTCTGGAGTTGGTAATATATACGCCGATGAAATACTCTGGGCGTCTCGTGTTCACCCCCAAACATCTGCAAAAAAACTTTCCAGTGAGGAGATTAATGCTATATATGACAACATGAAAAAAATTCTACAAAATGCGATAGAAAAAAGGGGCACTTCTACCTCTGATTTTCGCGATACTACAGGTAAAAAAGGTACATTTGGAGATAGTAGAAATGCGTATAGAATGACCGGCCTACCATGTGCTAGATGCTCTACTCCAATAAAAAGAATATCTTTGGGGGGAAGAGGCACACATTTTTGCCCTGTTTGCCAGAAGGAGAAACCATAGTTCATTTTATTTTTGGTACTGACGATCTTCGCTTGAAAGAGAGACTCGCGAGTCTTACGTCTTCTTATTTTGCTGACCCAAGAGACCCGAACGTATCTACAATAATAGATAACTTCGATTTATCTCGTCTTGCAATGGAAATAAATTCCATGCCGTTTTTGGCTTCCAGAAGGTTGGTTATAGTAAAAAACCTTTTGAAGGCGAAGGGGGTTGACCAGGCTAAAGTCATCGAGATCATTGATAAAGCACCAAATGAAGTTGATCTTATTTTTTTCGAAGAAGGGGTCCCGGATCAAAGAACCTCACTTTTCAAGCGTCTTAAGCGCGAGAAAACAGAAGAATTCCGGGATCTTATCGGTTATGAACTGAATAATTGGGTAGCCGATGAAATAGTGAGGCAAGGCGGAACTATAAAACCGCAAGACGCTGCGATGTTGGCAGGTTATGTAGGCGCAGATTTGTGGCATTTGAAAATGAGATCGCAAAGCTAGTT
Organism: Candidatus Komeilibacteria bacterium CG_4_10_14_0_2_um_filter_37_10; assembly: GCA_002793075.1. Taxonomy (NCBI): domain Bacteria; phylum Candidatus Komeiliibacteriota; species Candidatus Komeilibacteria bacterium CG_4_10_14_0_2_um_filter_37_10. Next base: position 518 of record PFPO01000077.1, on the reverse strand, counting down.
GCTTATGAGAAGAATGTAACGAGAGAAAATATCAATTTGTTGGTTGATGCTGGGGTGGATGTTGGGATATTCAATCTGCTTGATGCGATAGCGGCGAAAAACAAATCTCAGGCCCTGAAGAACCTAGGGGATCTTTTGGAAAAAGGCGAAAATGAAATATTTATTTTGACTATGATACAAAAGCAGATTCATAACCTAGCCTTGATATTCGAGAAGAAAAAGGCGGGCTTAAGCGAGTCGCAGATAGCCCAAATCCTTAAGCTTCATCCGTTTGTAGTGAAAAAAGCACTGGGAGCCTTGAGGCAGGTTGGCGATACGGAAGTCATAAAGAGATATTATGGATCAGTGACTGAGGCCGAGTTTTTTATTAAGACAGGGCAAAAAGAACCGAATGTGGCCCTGGAATTGTTAGTATTGAATTTATCGAAGTAGTTGATAAGGTAGAGAATAGGAGCGAACTCCTTTGCGTCATTCCCGCCCGCCAACTGTGTCGGGTAGACTCCGGCGGGAATCCAAAT
>PFPO01000076.1 GCA_002793075.1 Candidatus Komeilibacteria bacterium CG_4_10_14_0_2_um_filter_37_10 | reverse complement strand
TTTTCCACTTTTTCATACTGTTTAAATCCTGAGTGGAAAAGCCCGAAAAAAACTGTTCGGCTAAAGTTCTCCGACCTCTTTCATAAACACTTTTTTCAGCGAAATAAATACAGCGAATGGCAGTTTGAAATATCTGTTTGCTAATTTTATTTTCAATAGCATTAACCGTTTCTTTTTCCTTGGCGGTCAATTTCATTTCTGGTGGGAGAAAACTTTCCGCCTCGGTTTGTTTATTTTTATTTTTGGCTGTCCGATAAGTAAGGCGATCAATTAATTTTTTTCCCCGATCCAAGTAGTTATTATCATTGTTAGTGGCTGGTTCAATGCGGAATTGTAACCAAATTTGCTCATTGGCTTTTAATTTACTTAGTCCTTCAAAAAGAGCATTGATGGGGTCGATTCTTTTTTCCTCACGATTTTGATCGGCTTTTTCTTCAAAAAAATTAGCGTAAGTTTTAATAGGGTACACATCCGGCTTGATTAACATTTCATCAAAACCATAAAGATCCCAGTTACCGTAAGGCGATTGTATGGGTGCGTTTTCAATGTAGTCATAGACTTCCTTAATTTCCGCATCGGGAAATTGAGAATAGATGGAAGCTTCTACTGTATCGCGATGATTTTTGAGAATCCGAATATACATACGGATTTCATTCTTGATACAAGCTATTTCCAAACTAAGATAGTACATTTTTCTGCCCTTGGCCCACTTACTGATAATTTTTACTAATCCTAAAGAGCTGTAAATACCCCAAAAATTAGCCATTACTTGTTCCATGGATTTAAAGGGCTTTTCTACTACTGGTGGTGGGGTAATTTCCAAAACAATATATTGTTGTTTGGCTTCCCACATTTCCTGTCGCCACCAGAGCCAGGCCTGAGGTACCAGCGGTACGAGCAAAAGCGGTGGGATGATATACCACCAAGCTAAAAAAACATCTTGGATCATATTGAGCCACAGTTGGTCAACGGAAATAGCAATATTATTAAATTCCATCATGATAATATAATTTTAGAAACGTTTTTTCATTTCTTCTTGGTAATCTAGACCGCGTTCCCACGCTAGGTTAAAAAATACTTTCATGGTTTGAGCGATTTCTTTGCTTTTGATTAAAACTCCAAGCAGTTCATTAGACTTAAAGGAAGTGAGAGCGACATTATTACCGAAAATATTAATTTCAATAGAGATGGGAAACTTATCTTGTGGGATCAGAAGTGTCTTGCGGTAGTATTTCTGATCTTGTTGAGCATAATCAGAGGAGAAATAGTTAGCTGGGGCAATGACCTTCGCAAAAATTTTTTTCTTGGTTCTTTCTGGTATATAGTACTCCTCAGCCCAGTGATAGAATTCTTTGTCAATTTCCGGAATTACTGCACTAATGGCGTAGATTGGTTTATTGGCATTAAGAGTTTTTTGGTAAATTTTTTTCAGTCCCTCCACCCCATGGTAATACTCAACTTTTGTGGGTTCTACTTTTTTAGGTTTATTAATTTTAAGATCAGCGAGAAATTCGTTAGTTTTTTTCTGAATGATCTTTTTGAGCATAAATCGCTATTTATTATTTAAGTAGTAAAATTATAACACAAATATAATAAAAACGCCCTGTTAATTGACGAACAGGGCGTAACATTAACGCCAGTTGTTAGTAGTTTATTTCACATAAAGTAAGGGATTTTGTCGAACATTATCCGTTCGTACCTCAAAATGCAGATGAGGACCAGTAGAGCGACCAGTACTGCCAATGGCAGCTATGGCTTCACCACGAGCGACTGTTTGTCCGGGACGAACATATAGTTTAGAAGCATGTGCATAGAGAGTTTTGATACCGTTACCATGGTTAATAATTACATAGTTACCATAACCGCCACGATTCCAGCCAGCGACTTCCACTTTACCACTCTCGGCAGCATAAATTGGTTCGCCGACTCGATTGCCAATATCCAGGCCAGGGTGACGGTAGCGGAAATACTGTGTAATACGACGAACAGAAGTCGGCCAAATAAAACGACCACCAGATTCGGCACCCTTTCTGGTTTTGCTTGGTGTCGTAAAGACATTAGCAATAGAGCGACTGGTAGATGGTGGCATATAGACTGTTGGTTTGATGCCACCGGGTATAATTAACTCTTGAGCAATGGCAATTTGTTCAATGGATTGCAAACGATTGAATTCCAGAATTTTATCAATATTGGACTGATAGGTTTTAGCAATTTTATCTAAGGTATCACCCTTTTTAACAACATATAATAAACCGTCAACCGGCAATATTTTTAATTTTTGTCCTGGCTTGATCATACTGTAAGCCGTCAGATTATTAGTCCAGAGAATAGTTGATAGGTGCAAATCAAATTTATTACTGATCCCAGAAAGCGTATCACCGGTTTGTACTTCATAAATAGCAATGCTGGTTCTCTTGGCAGAGGCCAAAGAGATAATTGGTAGCTCTAGTGCTTCTAGCGCTGAAGCATCAGGAGTTAAAGCTGATAGTTCATCGACAGACAGCGGAAAATCTTGATTGATATTTAAATCTTCTTCGCTGAGAGCGTCGGGATGTAATTCCTCTTGTTGCCAAGTCAGTGATTTGGGATCGAGCGGTCCCTCAATAATATTCTCATTATCTAGGAGGTCATCATCGTGCCTGGTTAAAGTATAGATGATATTATTTTTACCAAAATCTTCCGGCCAAATATCGGCCGCTTGGACGCTTTGCCAAAGGGAAAAGATTAAAAGTAGGCAGAAAAGGATGAGCGCGGAAAAAGAATTAACTTTGGCCGGCCAACTATTTCGTCGTTGGAAAAGATCAATGACTCTAAATTTTATTTTGAAACTTAGTGAGTAGATTGGTAGAATTATTATTTTAAAGACACCTTTAGCCAGCCATTGCGAGGGTTTAGTGATAAATAAAAATACTTGCCACGTTCCTTGAGAAATAACTTTCAAGGATTGAATAGCAAGTAGTAAAGATTTAAGTGCTAATTGTCGGAGGCGCAAAGAAATACTCTTTGTTTTTTCCTAAAATTATTAGCAGAGTTTAAACAATCAAAGAAAGCTAAAATGCTAATAATTATTAAGTTCAGTGATTAGAAATATAATACAATGGCCACATCTTGTCAATAACAAAAGTCAACACCGGGAGTTGCCAACTCCCGGTGTTGAACCCAAAACATTGACAGCTTATGGTCTTTGATTTAGTATTAATAACACACCAATATATTGGAGGATCAATGTTTGTATTCCTACCAGTGAATATTGGTTGTCGTCTCGAATTACTCGACGAAATAAATATTACCGCACATTGCTATCAAGAAACGAGTATTCACGGCAACTAATTTCGGACTGAACTAGTAGACCTTGTTCGGTCCCTAAACTAGCTATTCGTATTGAAGGTCGGTACTCCATTTTTTTTGTTCTTTGTTGATAAATCGTTAAACACCCCTGCTAAGCAATTGGCAGGGCTTTTTTTAAACATTGAATTTTTCAGCCAATTTTGTTAAACTGAATTAAGTTTTATGAATAAATACAATCATCAAGAAATAGAAAAAAAGTGGCAGAATCAATGGCTCGGCAGTGATTTATATCAAGCTCGGGATTTTGATTCTGCTCCGAAGAAGTATGTGCTAGATATGTTTCCCTATCCATCTGGTCAGGGTTTGCATGTCGGTCACCCGGAGGGTTATACGGCTACTGATATTTACTGTCGCTATTTGCGTTATCGCGGGTTCAATGTTTTGCATCCGATGGGTTGGGACGCCTTTGGTTTACCGGCAGAAAACTATGCTATTAAAACTGGTACTCAGCCAAAAGAAACAACAGCGAATAATGTGGCTAATTTCAAGAAGCAAATTCAGTCGTTGGGTCTTTCCTATGATTGGAGTAGGGAAGTAGATACTACCGATCCAAATTATTATCGTTGGACGCAGTGGATATTCCTTCAGTTGTTTAAGAGAGGGTTGGCTTATGAGGCGGTGGTGCCGATTAATTGGTGTCCATCTTGTTTAACTGGCTTGGCTAATGAAGAAGTCGTAAGCGGAAAATGTGATCGTTGTCATACAGTGGTAGTAAAGAAAGATATGAAGCAGTGGTTATTGAAAATCACCGCTTATGCTGGCCGATTATTAATGGGCGTGGATCATCTTGATTGGCCCGATTCTATTAAAGCCTTGCAGCGTAATTGGATCGGTCGTTCGGTCGGCGCCAAAGTCCAATTCAGGGTGCAATTAAATAACGCTCAGGACTTCAAATATCAGCTAGAAGTTTTTACTACTCGGCCCGATACTTTATTTGGGGTAACTTTCATGGTGTTGGCACCCGAGCATGAGTTAGTGACGAAGATTAGAGAACAGATTATTAATATTAAAGAAGTAGAAAATTATATTCAGCAAGCGAAGAATAAATCGGATTTGGAAAGAACTGATTTAAATAAAGACAAAACAGGTGTAGAGCTTCAAGGTTGTTATGCCATTAATCCAGTGAATGGTGAGCAGTTGCCGATTTGGTTAGCTGATTATGTTCTGGCTGGCTATGGCACTGGCGCTATTATGTCAGTACCAGCGCACGACCAACGCGATTGGGAGTTCGCCAAAAAGTATAATTTACCAATAGTTAAAGTTGTAGAAAACGCCATTACGGAAATGGCTTTTACCCAAGACGGTACAGCTATTAATTCTGGTCAGTTTAATGGTTTGCCAACTACTGAATTTAAAAAACAGATTATTCAATGGTTAGAACAAAAAGAAGTCGGTCGGGAGGCCGTGAATTATAAACTGCGCGACTGGGTTTTTTCCCGTCAGCGTTATTGGGGCGAACCAATACCATTAGTACATTGCGCTAACTGTCGGGAACAAATTATTCAACAAGCTAAGCATATTAATTTCTACGAGCAATCAACTTGGTTGCGATTGATTTCTGGTTTTAAAACAGTTGAAACTAGGGTTTTAAATCCGGAAGAACCAGAGCGCTATTTTGGTGCTATCAAAGTTGGTGATTATTTACAAGCTACTAATAAAATAACCAAGGAAGTGCAGTACTGCCAAGTGAAGAATGTTTGGCAATTCAAAGATTTGCCAACACTATTTAACAATCAGGAAGTATTAGCTAAGATTTATGCTCCAGACCCCTTGCCAAAAGATATAGTAGAATTAGAGAGGGGATATTCATATACACCAGACTATTTGGACCGAATTAACAAAAATGGATTAATAGCTTGGGAGATTGAGTTGGTGGTACCTGGTATTGTGCCAGTACCAGAGGATCAACTGCCCATTACCTTACCGGAAGTAAAAAAGTATGAGCCAACCGGAACCGGTGAGTCGCCGCTAGCTACTATTACTGATTGGGTGAAAACCACTTGTCTAGTTTGTGGTCAGGCAGCTAAACGTGAAACCAATACTATGCCGCAATGGGCAGGATCGTCTTGGTATTGGTTACGGTTTATTGATCCGCATAATAATACTAATTTTGCAGAGCCAGAAAAACTAAAATATTGGTTACCAGTTGATATGTACGTTGGTGGTGCTGAGCATGCTGTTTTGCATTTATTGTATTCGCGTTTTTGGAATATGGTTTTGTTTGATTTGGGTTTGGTGCCAGTAGCGGAGCCATTTCAAAAGTTAATCAATCAGGGGCTGATCTTGGGTCCCGATGGAGAGAAGATGTCCAAGTCGCGCGGTAATGTCATTAATCCCGATGATATCATTCAAGAATTTGGAGCTGATACTCTGCGTCTTTATGAGATGTTTATGGGTCCGTTGGAAGATGCTAAACCGTGGGATACAAAAAGCATCATTGGCGTTCGTCGATTTTTAGATCGTATTTATAATATAGAAATAGTTAGTGAGTCATCGGAGCAGGTTATTAAAAGTCTACATAAATTAATTAAAAAAGTTGGTGATGATATTGAGAATTTTCATTTCAATACAGCTATTTCTGCCATGATGATTTTTTTGAATGACTGTAATGATAAAATGGATCAGGAGACGTGGCAGAAATTCTTAATTGTTCTATCACCCCTGGCGCCTCACCTAGCCGAAGAGATGTGGTCAATTACTGGCCATCAGGAATCGATCTTTCGTAACAGCTGGCCAGTTCATGACAGTAGTTTATTGATTGACTCGGAGTTTGAATTAGTGCTGCAAATTAATGGTAAGGTACGAGATAAATTGATCGTTAGTCGGGAAACAAAAGAAAAAGACTTATCCAACATTATTGCCCAATCAGAAAAAGTTCAAAAATATTTGAATGGGAGCAAACCTCAGAAAATTATTTATATTCCTGGCCGATTGGTTAATATTGTATTGTAGAATGTGTGAGCTAGAATCAGATTATTGGGTAATCGGTAATCAGTAAACCAGCTGAGAATTGTTTTTATTTTTCGTTGAGTCATATTAGCATAAGATATGTACTGGACACCGGGTCCTAGCTCGGTGTGACAGTTAAGTGGGTATTGCATTAGTCGTTTGCCCGCCAAAGGCGGGTCCGCCTCCTCGCCACGCTAGCGCTTTGGCGCAGCGGGCGGCGGAAGCTAATGCTGGAGTCGGTGTATCGGGTTATCATGGGACAGGATTGAGAAGGAGAGAGGTAAATATGAAAAAAATAAATCCGCTGATATTAATCAACGGATTTTTTTGATACTAAAAAGATAACCAAGAGTTGAACCAAGAGCAAAGGGCAGGGCGAGTGTCAATAAGCCAATAGCCATTACGCGGAAGGTGGTGGGCGCCAAGTCAATGATAATTAGTAGACCCGCACCTACTAGTTCCAGAATAATTTTTATTTTCCCGAGTATGTTGGCTTGGGTGGCCATGGTGTAGGGCAAATGCCTGATTATTATTTTTATTGTGGCGATAATAATAAGAAATGACTCCAAGCTGACAATGGACCAAAAGAGCCAACTAGGTAAATTATGATAGCCCAAGGGAATCAATACCGAAGCTAACAATATTTTATCAGCCAGCGGATCGAGCATTTTACCAGTGTTAGTGATCATGCCCAGGGCTCGGGCCATTGGTCCGTCAATCAGATCAAGAAAGCTGGCGATAATGAAAATAATAACCGCTAGCCCATAAGACTGATTGAACAGTAAAAGCATTACTACGCCAGTCAAGATAATACGAATCAGGGTAATCAAGTTTGGTGGATTAACTATATCCTTAATGATTAGTGGTTCAATAACGAAACCAATGTACTGTTCATACCAAAACATTTTTTTTGCCCGATAGCGAAGTTTTAAATTGTGTGCCCAAACTCTAATAGCGCTTTGCAAATAGCGATCTTTAATTTCGCTAATCTGATCGATACTGGCAATCAGCCAACGGAATAGATGCATAACGCCTCCAATAATTTGTGATGTGAAAAAACTAATTGATCAAACTTTACGCCCAGAAAACGAGGTTGTCAAATGGAGGTGTGATTAATAATGGTATAATATAGTTAAGTATCTTTAATTAGCAATTTATCTTATGCCCCACATTACTCACCGTCTTTTGCATTTTTTACCAGCCCGGATGCAACCCGAAGTCAAAGAGCTTTATAGCTCAACATTGATTTTGAACTTTGGCTTGGCCTTGATTTTTATTTTTGAGCCAATTTATTTATATCATTTAGGCTACTCCTTGCAGCAGATTATGTTTTTTTGGTTGCTTGTTTATGTTGCTTATTTTTTCTTCTTACCATTGGGAGCCATGATTTCGGAGAAATATGGCTATGAACATACCATTTTTTATGGTACCTTTTTTTGGGTATTGCTATATTTATGCATGTACTTAATAGGACAGTATTCTTATTTTTTTTATATTACACCAATCGTCTATGCTTTTCAGAAGTCCGTGTATTGGCCAGCTTACCACTCTAATTTTGCCAAGTATTCTGCTTCTGAGGAGGAAGGTCGAGAAATTAGCGTTTTGTATATCTTAAGTTCCCTCAATTATGTTGTGGGCCCGATACTTGGTGGTTGGATATTATCGCAGTGGGGTTTTAATGCGCTATTCATTACCGTAGCCTTAATTATGATGTTATCTAATGTACCAATGCTATTGACCAAAGAAGTTTTCCAGTCCGAGCCCGTGCATTACCTCACGGAAATTAAAGCTGTTTGGCGAAAAGCCAATCGGCATAAATTCTTCGGTTATTTAGGTTTTGGCGAGGAGTTAATCGCTTTGGTGGTGTGGCCTATTTTTATTTCTCTTTATGTTACGGACTTTTTATCCATCGGTGGCTTGGTGGCGATTGGTACTCTGGTAACGGCGGTAGTGACTTTAATCGTTGGTCGTTTGTCAGACAAAACCGAAGCGGGAAAAATACTGCACATCGGCGCTTGTTTTTATTTTCTTAATTGGTTGGCGAGACTGGCTATTGCGAGACCCTTAGGTGTTTTGATGACCGATACTGTTTCTCAGATGACCAAAAATACTATTTTGGTACCAATGATTACCATGTTTTATCGCGAATCCAGACGGCCAGAAGCTATTCACCAGGTTTTATTTTTGGAAATGACGCTAGCGGTGGGCAAGGTAGCAATGGCCGGAATTATGTGTTTATTATTATTTATTATCAGTGGTGCCCTGATACCATTTTATGTCAGTTTTGTTTTAGCGGCGTTGTTTGCCTTACTATACTTATTACTTTAAATATGGATTTATTAACCGAAGTTCAGAATTTGTGTGCCCAGTATGATCTAGAACCCAGTAAAAAAATGGGTCAGAATTATTTGATTGACGCCGAAGTTTTGGCAGAGATTATTAGTACGGCGAAGATAAAAAAAACGGATCACATAGTTGAAGTTGGACCGGGTTTTGGTGTTTTAACCAAAGAGCTAGCCAGTCGAGCGAAAAAAGTATTGGCGGTGGAAATGGATCCGCGAGCAGCATTGGCTATTACGCGACTAGGAAATATTTATCAAAACATTGAAGTAGTTACTAATAATATTTTAACTATTAAGAACGCTGAATTATTGGCACAGTTGGGCAGCAAAAGTTATCGGGTGATTGCCAATATCCCTTATCAGATAACTTCACGACTGTTGAGAAAATTTTTAAGTTACGATCCCAAACCCAAGGATTTGTTAATTTTGGTCCAGCGGGAAGTGGCCCAACGAGTAGTGGCCAAGAACGGTCAACGCAGTTTATTGTCACTCAGTGTGCAATTTTATGGCCAACCAACAATTGTGACTATGGTGCCCAGTAGTAGTTTTTGGCCAGAGCCGGATGTTAATTCCGCACTACTGCATATTATAATTAATGACGATTATATTAAGAAATTGAAGAAAGCTAAGTTAACAGAACAAGATTTTTGGTCTTTACTGAAAGCCAGCTTTGCTGGTCGGCGGAAAACTTTAGTTAATAATTTAAGCAACAGTTGGCACTGTGAAAAAAAAGAAGTTATTAAAATTCTCAAAAAATTAAAGATTAATGAAATGGCTCGAGCTCAAGACTTATATTTGGATCAATGGTTGTCTTTGGCCAGTGAGGTGTATGAGTAGATTGATGATGGTCAGAGTACCGGGGAATCAGGATATCCGGAAATTATGGAACCTGGTTAATTGGATGACAAACGTGGTTTTGCCCGCCAGAGGCGGGTCCGCCATCTCGCCACGCTAACGCTTGCGCAGCGGGTGGCGGAAGCTAGCGCTGTTTGGCCACCCAAGGACCTAGTCATTTCGATCCAGCCTTTCGCGAAAGGCTGGGGAGAAATCTCTCGCGACTGCCTCCCCGCTTACGCTGAAGCTCCAGCGAGGCGAGCGGGCAGGATGCGAGCGGTAAACGTTAATACCCGCCCAGCACGAAGCACACTACTACAAAAAATGTTCGGTGACCTAATTCCGTCAATGATAGAGACTTATTTTTTACTATCAGCACGGATGCAGGAAACACTATTACTAAAGAATGAACGTCAGGCGCTCAGACAAGCTGAGAGACTCCTCCTCATCCGCCATCTCGCCACGCTAGCGCTTGCGCAGCGGGTGGTGAAAGCTAGCGCTGGAATCGGGAGATCAGGAAATCAGAGTACCGGGGAATCGGATTGATATAGTGTGACAAAGAGGAGATGGATTAAGCACCCGATACACTACTGGCTAATTATGACAATCAAGTCTTTGACGTAATGATAATTATTTATTATAATTTGGTGGTAATAGTTAGATGACAAGATGATGGAATTCAGAAAAAAACAGTTGTCTTACCTGGCGGTCTTTGTTATAGCCGTCAGTGTTTTTGGTTTTGCGTTTTGGCAGGTGCAAAAAAATATTGCTGCACCGTTTGCTCTGCAAATTAAGGAAAATACCAACAGTAACGAACAGCATGATAATCTTTTTTTAACGGAAACGGAAAAAATGGAAAAATTAAAGAAAGTTGATAGTGATAATGACGGCCTTTCGGACTATCTGGAGCTATATATCTATAACACCTCGCCGTATTTAGACGATAGTGACTCTGATGGTGTTACTGACAAGGATGAAGTGCTTGCCGGCTCTGATCCCAATTGCGTTGGTGAGAACTGTGGCAATATTAAAGACACTGGCGGCGTTGAGCAAATAGAAAAAACAGCGCCCGAGATGATCAGAGAGCTGATGACAATGGGATTTGGTGAGTCCGAGTTAAAGAAAATGACCGAAAGTGAACTAAAAACCTTGTACGCCGACGCTAAAGTGGTGGCGGGTAGCAACGTTAATGTTCCTGAAGAGCTTAGTAAACTGACATCGCCGGAAAATATTGATAAATTATCTGTTGAGCAAATTAAAGCTATTTTAATTCAGGGTGGCGCTAAGGCTGAGGATCTAGCTAACGTTACGGAAAGTGAACTAAAAGAGATTTTCAAAAAAGTTATCAATCAACAAAATAATAATAAATAGATGTGGTGCAAAATAAAACTTTTTCTGAGTAAATTATTGGTCGTGATCATTATTTTAACGGCGATAATTTTACCATTACGCTCGCAAGCCATGGCGGTAGCTGATTTCGGTGCTATTGGCGCCACCATTACGCAAACTGGTAAAGATGTGGTGAGTTTTATTTGGGAGAAAGCCAAAGGATTGTATGATATCACCGCTCAATATATTACTTCGCAAGCGGTAATGAAATCAGTAGATCTTTTTGCTCAACGGTTGGCTACTTCTACCGCCAAGACCATTGCTTCCTCAGGTTCAGGCTTAAACAGTCTTTTTGAG
>PFPO01000075.1 GCA_002793075.1 Candidatus Komeilibacteria bacterium CG_4_10_14_0_2_um_filter_37_10 | reverse complement strand
AAAGCTGGTGATGTGATTGATGATAAAACTGCTCGTACGATTGATGAAGCAGGGGTAGATCAGATACATGTACATAGTGTTTTACAATGTAAATTACCAAAAGGATTCTGTCGCAAATGCTATGGTTATGATTTAGCTCATAATAAACCAGTAGAATTTGGTACAGCAGTTGGTATTATTGCCGCTCAATCTTTGGGCGAGCCTGGTACTCAGCTTACTTTACGTACTTTCCACTCTGGTGGTGTTGCTGGTGTAGATATTACTCAAGGCTTACCTCGTATTGAAGAGTTATTTGAGTGTCGTCCTCCAAAACGTAAAGCAGTGTTGTCTGAAGTAGATGGTAAGGTAGAAATTGAAGATGCTGACGGTAAAATTGTAACTTCACCTACTGGTAAAAAGATTTTTGAAGGCCGTCGTGGACAAAAGATTATCAGAGTTCATTTTGAAGGTATGGAAGAGACCAAAATTAAGTTTGATAAAGGCGACGAAATAATGGTAAAAGATGGTGACGAAGTCGCTCCAGGCCAAGTTATTTTAGTGAGCGGTGCTTCTGGTGAAGAAGTAATTGCTAAATACCAAACAAAAGTTGGTTTGAGTAAAAATAATCTAGTATTAACCTATGTAGGCGCTAAAGTACGTGAATACATTGTACCATTAGGTTATAAATTATATGTAAAAGATGGTGACCAAGTAGAAAAAGGTCAACGCATGACTGATGGTAGTATTAATCTACAAGAATTGTTTGAACTTAGTGGTCGCCCAGCAGTTCAACGCTATATCTTACAAGAAGTACAAAATATTTATTCTTCTCAAGGTCAGAAAGTAAACGATAAACATGTAGAGTTATTGATTTGTCAGATGTTTAGTCGTGTGCAAGTAGAAGAAGCTGGTGATACTGAATTGTTGCCAGGTGAAGTGGTAGAAAAAGCTCAATTCATGTTTGCTAATCAAACAGCAAAAAAGAATAACAACAAACTGTCTACTGCAAAAGAATTGCTATTTGGCGTATCGCGCGTAGCACTTTCTACTCAAAGCTTCTTATCATCTGCTTCTTTCCAAGAAACCGCTAAGGTGCTGATCAACACTGCATTAACAGGTAAGGTTGATTACCTTGAAGGCTTGAAAGAAAATGTAATTATTGGTCGCTTAATTCCAGCTGGTACTGGTTTTAAGAAATAAAAATATCAAAAGAACCCTGCCAATTTGGTGGGGTTCTTGATTTTTGGCTAATATGTGATAAAATTAATAAGAATTAAATTTATTATATATGTCAGGACATTCAAAATGGCACAATATTCAACAACGTAAAGGAAAACAAGACGCCAAGCGTAGTAGTATGTTTTCTAAATTTTCTAAAGCTATTTCAGTAGCTG
>PFPO01000074.1:708-1153 GCA_002793075.1 Candidatus Komeilibacteria bacterium CG_4_10_14_0_2_um_filter_37_10 | reverse complement strand
ATTTATTTTTTGAAATCTTTTAATTTAAGTTTTAAACGTGTAATGTTGCGCCAGATCTCTTTGTCGATTGAATAAACGACATTAATTCGATCTCCTATTCGAATGTCGTTTGTTTTTTCTGATAAATTAAATCCGATTGCATCCATCAGCTTATTTTCGGAATTAACTAATCTAAAGGATACATGGCGATTTTCCACACCTACCAACCTCATGTCAGATATCATTAAGTTTTTGGTCATAAAAACCGGTTGAGGATTACCTACTCCGAATGGAGCAAGTTTTGAAAATTCATCATAGAGTTCAGAATTTATATTTTTCGCGTCAATTTCAGCGTCAACTTTGACTATCCTTTCAAGCATTTCCAATGTAACAAGATTTTTTGCAAGTTTTTCTAATTTTTCCTGAACCAATGAAAGTTTTACGGTCTCAACAGTAAAACCTGCCG
>PFPO01000074.1:0-698 GCA_002793075.1 Candidatus Komeilibacteria bacterium CG_4_10_14_0_2_um_filter_37_10 | reverse complement strand
CCCTCCTATATCTACCAGTAATTCAGATGCGTTTCTTAGAAATTCAATTATATTAAATCCTTTGATTGATCTTGCAGATGCACGGCTTAATTTTTCTCCCTTCGAAACAACAATCGCCGGCCGGTAAAACTCTTCAACCAATCTTCCCGCAATTAGCCCAACCACACCTTGCTGATAAGATTCGTGTCCTACAAAAATTAAACTTTTGACTTTTGAGTTTTCACTTTTCACTTTCAATCTAGCATGTTCAAATGACTCAATCGTTATTGCCTGCCTTTTTCTATTGGTAATTCCAAGCTTTTGCGCAAGATTTTTTGCTCTCTCTGTGTCTTTTGTGCAAAGAAGCCTCAGACTATCCATCGCATATTCAAGTCTACCCATTGCGTTAAGCCGGGGAGCAATAATATGCCCTATTTCATAAGTATTGATATTTTCTTTATCAATTCCCGCTTCTTTAATAATTTCCAAAATTCCAATTCTTTTTGTCCTTCTTAATAATTCAAGACCAAATTTTACAAACGTTCTATTTTCTCCCTTCAGAGGAACTAAATCCGCAATCGTGGCAAGCGCAACCAATTCTAAATGATTATTTTCTTTTCCATTATCATCCTGAGCGGAAGTGAAGGATCCCGAGATTCTTCGGCTTCGCCTCAGAATAAAATTTTTTATTTCTTGCGAAAACAAGTAAGCTACTCCTG
>PFPO01000073.1 GCA_002793075.1 Candidatus Komeilibacteria bacterium CG_4_10_14_0_2_um_filter_37_10 | reverse complement strand
ATTTTTTTTAGTTTTGTCGCTAACATAGAAATGATAGAAATAAAAGAGCAAACAGAAAATTAATGGTATGCCGCTTAACGGATGAATCAATATCGTTGTCAGTCCCAGTAATAGTAATAAGTAATTTTTATTTCTGAGATCATCAGCTAGTAACAAAAAAATAGTAATAAGTAACAAAACATTAGCTAGAGCTTGCGGCGTATTTAAAGCGATGGTCGTTAAGGGTAAAAGTAGTAAAAATAATGGTGCGGCTGGCCAGTAATGATACCTTTTAATGGTTGACCACTGATTGATAGTCAGAGGCAAAATAATAGCATAATTGATGATGGTAATATAACGATCGATAAGAACATTGCTGAGGGATAAAAAATGCTGAAAGAAATTAATAATTCCATAATAACCAAGGTAATAGATCGGACGCGGTGTCACAAATCCTTGCCCCCAGATAATACTTTCTGTAGCTTGATGAATAAAAGGATCAAATCCGTAATTTAATCGGTAGATCATTACTCCCAAACCAGAACTTAAAAAAAGAATAGACATTAGGGCAATATTTTTACCAGTAGTAGCAACTGTTAAATAAACAAATAGACTGATGATGAGCAATAGATAGAAAAGTAAAAAATTCGACGGTAATATTTGCCAAATCGAAAAAATTATTTGCTCACTACGATGAAAAAAAATTTGCGTAAAGAGAATAATTAGGGAACAGATAATTAACCAATACAATAGATAAATCACAATTTTTTTAGTAGGATGTAAAAAATTAACGGGCCAAGAAAAATTTATCTCGCCAACGATCTCCTTTTGTTTAATAATAATCAGAGCACCAGCAACAAATATTAAATAAAGTATGAGGTTACTTAAATAACTAATTTCCCAATAAAATAACAGCAGAGCATTAATAATGACAATGAGAGAGAATAGTAATAAATATCCTGATAATAAATTAACTAAAATTTGCTTTTTACCTTCTTGCCAATAGCCATAAATAATGGACAGTGTTAGCAAATTTAAAATTGCCAAAGATAATTTTAACCATCCCCAAGGCGCAAACAATGATAGGGTAGTAATAATTAGCAACAGTAAACTCAGGAGCCATTTATTCAATTTCATCTTATTATTTTATCATAATCACTAATATTTTGATATAATGAAAAGATGCTAGAAAGAAAGATTAAAGATTTAAACATTGACTGGCATTTTGTGGTTGTTTTGCTAACAGCCATCATCTTTTTTTTGATTATTAATTACTTTAATTTTTTGCCATTTACGAGCAACGATAGCGCTACTAACCGTTTAATTTTTAATTCTCCCGACGAAACAGCCTATTATTGGGCAGCGCAGAATTATTATCATCAAGATACTTTTTTGCAATTTAGTAATCCCTCATTATTAGCAGGTGATTTAGTTTCTCCGCGCAGTTTAAAAATTGTCAATCATAATTTAGTACCAACTGGATTTATCGGTTTATCGTATTTAGCGGCATCCTTTGCGAAAATTTTTCATAATGATAGTTTAATTTTATTATTTTCCTCGTTATTGACGACAACTTCTTTAATCTTACTATACTTATTACTCAAGAAGATTTATGGTCCACGAGTTGGTTTGATGTCAGTTATATTAATTATGATTACACCAGCGTATTGGTATTATGCTAGCCGCCCCATGGTGCCGAATGTACCTGTTTGTTCCTTAATATTTATGGCAATTTACTTTGGCTATCTGGCTATTGAGAAAAAAAGTAATTTAATAATGATGCTCTCTGGTTTGTTTGTGGGCTTAGCAGTACTCATTCGACCATCAGAATTTATTTGGCTGGGTCCACTTTTATTAATACTGCTAATTTTCAACAAAAAAAAATATTGCTGGTCACAAATATTGTTTGCTTTGCCAACTTTTTGTTTAGCACTCCTACCGTTTTTTTATTTCAATATTATTAACTTTGGTTCCCCCCTAAATATCGGTTATCAAATAGTAAGTAACTCCATATTGTCCGAACAATGGTTTATTGGAAAATATTTATTACCTTTTGGTTTTGATTTATCAACTATTATATTTAATGCGCAGAATTATTTGAAATTGATATTTTCTTGGCAAACCACTTTATTTATTTTAGCCTTATGGCCAATATTATTATCCCTATTAAATAAGCAAAATAAAGTTTATCGCAAGAACTTATTAATCTTGATAATTTTTATGGTTGTTAGCGTTATCGTTCTAGTTTATTATGGTAGTTGGAAATTTAGTGATAATCCCAATCCGCGAGCGATAACTATCGGCACTTCTTATGTGCGCTATTGGTTACCCATCTATATTCTGATGTCAATCACCATAGCGCTGGGTATTAGATTATTAACGAAGCGTGTAAAAGTAGCTACGTATTTATTTTTTATTAGTATTTTGTTAGTTTGGTCAGCGTATAGTTTTCCCGCTGTCTATTTAGAAAAACAAGAGGGGATTATCGCTATCAAAAATAATATTTTAAACTATCAGAATATTGCCAGTAGCGTGTTAGAACGAGTAGATCAGCGCGCTATTATTATTGCTGGTCGTAATGACAAAATATTTTTTCCGGCACGCCAAACAATTTTTAATTTATTTTACGATGTTGATTATCAACGCATAACTCCCTTACTTCAAGAATATCCCGTTTACTGGTGGGATTATAATTACGCGGAAAAGGATTTAGCCTATTTAAATAGTAAATACCGTCGTTATCAGTGGTATTTGGAAAAAACAACGATCGGGTATGGTCAAATGAGTCTTTACCAAATTCAAAATGTCAAAAACAAATAGATTAGTTGATTCAATATTTTTATTAATGGCTATTTTAGTTCCTATTTTTTTTGTTGCTTATGATAGTGGTTTAATAAACAATTTGACGGCTTGGCGTCAACCTTATCAACAATCAGCAATCATTGGTGATTTATTTCCGGCTAATCGGATAGAAATAGTAGATACTAATTGGCAGATTACCCAGGAGCCAGTTTATTTTACCGCTCGTTTACCTTATCCAGCATCAATAGTAAGCATTGGTTTAAATTTTGATAGTCGTAGCTGTGACACCTTAAAGATTGGTTTAAAACAGAATAGTAGTAATGACTGGTCATATCAATTACAGACAGTTTATAATGATTCATTTGCTCAACTAAATTGGTCCCAAATAACACAGCGCGGTTATACATTATGGCAAAAGCAAAGCGAATTTAGTTCCATTGAGTCATTTCTAGAAAATCAGTCAGAGCAATTAACTAATAATATTGCTTCCTACAATATGTCGCTGCATCATAAATTTCAGATTAATAATTACAGTGATTGGTCGGAGCAAAGAAGATTTGATTATGTCCTACGTGGTGATTATAGTTTTTATACTTACATCAAAAAAGGTCTTGATTATCGTTTAGAAATTCTGGATTATAATCGAGCTAACAATGAAGATAATATTGTTATTAATATTAAAAATGAATTCGGTGAGCTAGTTGACACCATTCGCGTTAATGATGATGGCTACTCAACCACAGGCGTGGCACCGATACCCAAGAGATATATTAATATTCACAATGATCAATTAACAGAGGGCGTTTACCAAGTAGAGTTTTTAGCTGGTTATGATATTTTTACTACCAGTATTGAAACCAAACATCGCTACTTAACTTTTAATAAAATTCTTTATTTGGCTAACTCCACTGAATATCGTGATGGTAACCCAATTATACCAATTAAGGAAAATAAATTAATTACCAACAGTACAACCCTAGAATTTTCCACCAGTCACCCTGCCGGATTACAAACAGTCACGGTTAATAATACTAGCTTGACAATTAAGGAGTTACAAAGAAAGTATTCGCTCAAAAAATTATCGGGACTGAGTAAATTAATAATTCCCAAAAGTGATATGATGATCAGCGGTAATGGTCTTTTTGCTTTTGATTGGTCAATGTTTTTTGAGCCAAATATCAATAATTTAGAAATTATTAATAATAACTCCAACTTTTCTTATTTTATTGCCGCTTATATACCGCCAATTATAATCAATAACATTGCTTCAGGATCAGTAAATTTTTCTTTAGATCGTGCCGCCATTGAACAAAATAAATTAAGATTTATTATTGCTTGTCCTGGTAGTAGCCAAGAAAACCCTCTAATAATTAAGAGTATTAGTTTAGACTATCAGGATTCGGGAACTTGGTTTGATCGGATTTATCGTTATTTAAAGTATAATTATCATGAATAATACCTGGTTACAAATCAAACATCATCTAGTATTAATAGCCGTATATTTTCTCTTAATATTTTTAATCATGGATAATATTAAGCCCGGCGTTATTAGTAATTATTATAATATACACTACCACCTAGTAGTTACCATGGTGTTAGTTATTTATTACTTTTATTCGGAGCAGCCAAAAATTACGAAGAAAAAAAGTAGTATTATTTATTTACTACTTTTAGCCACGCTAGCATTAATTTATTTTAATTTCTCTTGGCCGTTACTTTTAGTACCATTTCTCGTTACTGGTATACTATTTTACTTGTTATTCAGTTATTGAATTTGGAGAGCGTAAAATTTTTGTTTTTCTGGCTGATAATAATAAATAACATCACCTTTATTATTGACAAAAAAACGATCAATATTATTATCCTGAACCAGATCAATAGTATTTTTAAAGTCTCGTTCATCTAGTTCCGTCAAACGAATAGTATTATTTTCATAAAAAAAGATATAAGAACCATTGGGGTGCCAGTTGGCATTTTTGATGACGGCGGAGGAACGAAAAACATTTTGGTATTGTTTCTTATGCCAATAGTATATTTGAATTTCATTGTCATTCCAATATAAAATTTTATCTTGTTGTGGGGCGTACCATTGCGCTGCTTTGACGTAAGGTATTAATTTATAATTAGCCAATGTTTTTTTTATTGGTGTGTCAATTAAATACAAAAAATTGTTAGCCTGGTCGATAAAGCTAAGAACGGGTCCATTTTTTATTACGGTAACTTCGCTAGTAAAAGGTAATATTATCCGATCGTGTTCAACGTCTATTCCTAGCTCTGTTAAAACACTCTTAAATTTATTATCAGCTGCTGTGAGAATATAGGATTTATTGTGATCGGTAATAACTTGACTGGCTTGGGAACTGATACTTTCTAGGCGATTAAGATTGAGATCTAATAGTTTTACTTGATTATTAATAGTTGAATATATTTTGTTATCCGCAAATTCATGCCAAGTAAAATTGACCAAATAGCTCTTATTGTTACTAATATCTTTACTGGTAGTTAAACCATCAATCGAAGTCCAGTAAAATTTATTATTTTCTCGATAGATATACTTTCTTTCATTTGGTGACCAAGCTAAAAGTTCAATTTTGTTTGCCAAATCCCAACTTTTAATCTTTTTTAGTTGATTAAAATTTAAATCAAAATATAATAGTTGATAACTATTATCCTTGATCGTTAACATTAATAAATTATTGGCGCTACTGACAAAATAAGATTGTAACTGAAAATTACTAAATTCCCGTGGCGCATTATCGGTATAAAGAACTATGTCTTCAATAAAAGTAGTCATCCCGGCAACAACTGTTATTTTTTTTTGCCAAGAATGATAGCCATCTTTTTTGATAGTGATTTCATAATCACCAACAGGTAATCTTTTTATATGATAGGGGGTAGAATTGGCAATTAACTTATTATTCAAGTAAATTTGCGTGGAACGCGGGTAAGTTTTTAAATAAATAATACCTGTTTGTTCAATTCTTTGCTTGGCTAAATTAAAATTATAACCTTGTCCATAAAGTATCAAAATAGGTGTCAGAATAAAAAAAATTATAACTACACCAATCCAAGTCACTCTTTTGTGCCACATTTTCATAAAATTGAAAATACCGGGAAATTATTATATAATACTACCATAATTTGTGTTTAAAATACAGTATGTCTAAATATGTAATCCAAGGAAATAATAAGCTGTCGGGTGAAGTAGAAATAGCCGGCGCTAAGAATCATGCCTTAAAGATATTACCAGCAACAATGCTGACCAAGCAAATCTGTATTATTGATAATGTTCCAGACATTGAGGATGTTAAAATTATGTTGGCCATCATGACCAAGCTAGGATCGAAGATTAAAAAGTTAGGTACTAATTCTTACGAGATAAATAATGCTCAGATAAAAAATTGGGAAATAGATGATTTGCTAGCTCGTCGCTTGCGAACTTCCATACTTTTTATCGCCCCACTGTTAGCTCGTTTACAAAAAGCTATTTTACCTCATCCCGGTGGTTGTGTAATTGGTAAACGCCCAATAAATTTGTTCATTGATGGTTTTGCCAATTTTGGTGTCCGAATCAAATTCCATCACGATCATTACTCACTACAAGCAAAGAAAATGGTGGGAGCGCAAATTATCTTTCCCCAAGTCAGTCATACTGGCACCGAGAGCATGATTATGGCGGCGGTATTGGCTCGTGGTGAGACCAAGATTATTAATGCCGCCTGTGAACCAGAAGTTGTCGCTTTATGTGATATGTTGGTCAAAATGGGTGCTAAAATTATTGGCTCAGGTACACCAGAAATAACTATTGGGGGTGTTAATGAATTGCAAGGTGTTAGATATCAAGTCATACCAGATCGTTTAGAAATGGGCAGTTTTATTATTCTCGCTGCTTTAAATAAAGGACAAATAACCTTAAAAAACTGTCAGCCCAATTTGTTAACCATTCCTATTTCTCTGTGGCAAAAAATTGGTGTTAAGATGACAATTAAAAAAAATGATATTATTGTTTATGGTAGCCCAAAACCACTGCAAGCTATAAACATTATTACTCACGAATATCCTGGCTTCCCCACTGATTTACAGGCCCCAATGACTGTCTTATTAACTCAGAGCCAAGGTTTGAGTATGGTGCACGAGACTATTTATGAAAGTAGGTTGTATTATACAGATATGCTTAATAGAATGGGCGCCAATATAATATTATGCGATCCGCATCGAATTATTATTCAGGGTCCAACTAAATTACAAGGAAAAAAAGTTGAAAGTCCTGATTTAAGAGCAGGGATAGCCATGTTAATCGCGGCTTCTATAGCTGTGGGTACATCAGAAATAGATAATATTTATCAAATAGAACGAGGATATCAAAATCTTGTACCGCGTTTACAAAAATTAGGATTAAAAATTAATAAAATTGACTAATGTTAACAGAACAAAACAAACAACAAATAGCAGAATTATATAGCAAAAGAACTTTTTCTTTAAAGAAATTCTTATTAGTTATTATTATTGTACCAGTAATCTTTTTTATTGGTGTTTACACCGGACAACTGGGAAATACTACCGTTAACACAACCAATGATTACGGTCAGGTAGTAAATATTGATTCACGACCGGCATATTTAACCAAAAATATAGATTTTAATCTTCTCTGGCAAACTTGGAATTTGTTGAAAAGTAAATATTTACATCAGGATAAATTAAATGAAGTAGAATTATTTTATGGAGCTTTAGCTGGATCAGTAGCAGCTTTGCGCGATCCGTACACAGTGTTTTTTGATCCTAAGGTAGCCCTGGAATTCACTGAAGAGTTAAGTGGACAATTTCAAGGCATTGGTGCAGAAATAGGTATCAAAGATAATCATTTAACCATTATAGCTCCTTTGCCGGGTACACCGGCGGAAAAAGCTGGCATTCAGTCAGGAGATAAAATCATTGCTATTAATCAATTGGATACAACCAATATATCCGTTGATAAAGCTGTTAGTTTGATTCGCGGAGAAAAGGGTACTAAAGTTAGCTTAATTATTGTCCATGCTAGCGATAATCAGCCGATTAAACTAGAAATAGCCCGTGATGTTATTAAAATAGTTAGTGTTTCTTGGCAGATGAAGGAAAATAAAATAGCTTATCTCAAGATAACCCACTTCAATCAAGATACTGGAGAAAGGTTCAAAGAGGCAGTAAATCAAATTATTAATCAAGGCGCTCAGAAATTAATAGTTGATTTACGTAATAATCCTGGTGGCTTCTTGGACGTTGCTATTGAACTCGGTGGCTATTGGTTGGATGATCAAGTTATGGTCAAGGAAATGTTTTATGATGCCACAAAAAATAAAGATTACAAAACAGTAGGTAATCCTATTTTGAAAAGTTTGCCTACTGTTGTCTTAGTTAATGGCGGATCAGCGTCAGCTAGTGAAATATTGGCTGGAGCGCTGCAAGATTATAAATTAGCAACAGTTATCGGAGAAACGACTTTTGGTAAGGGATCAGTTCAAGAGTTAGAAAACTTATCTGATGGTTCAGCGATCAAAATAACCGTGGCTGAATGGCGAACGCCAAATAATAGGGTTATTAATGAAAAAGGTGTTGAACCTGATATCAAAGTAGAAAGAAATTATGAAGACCCAGACGATAATCAACTAAAGGAAGCCTTAAAAATTATTAATCAATAATATTATATGCAAATACTTTTTATCAAGAATTGTATTCATGGTAGGGTCGGTGAAATTAAAGAAGTGAAAGATGGATTAGCATTAAATTTTTTAATACCCCAAAAACTTGCTTTCCTACCGACACCAACGAATATCCGTTTAGTGCAACAAAATAAACAAAAAGATAATAAGCAGTTAGTTGATTTACCTAAGCAAGAGAAAATCATCCATATTTTAACTAATGCAACTTTACAGATCAAAGTACGGGTCAATGATCAAAATCATCTGTACGCCGCCATCAATGAACAGCAAATAGTTGATTCTATTAAAGAGCAATTCAAAATTGATTTACCTAATAAAAGTTTGCAAATTAATCAGAACGTAAAAAAACTTGGTTCACAGGAAATAGAAATTATTCTCAATAAACAAGCAGTAAAACTAAAAATAAACATTAGTAAAAAATAAAATAGTTAGTAGGTTGTTTTTGATTAAATAAAAAAAACAGAAATATCAATTCTGTTGAAAAATAACATCTGATCATTCTACCGCCCGATACGATATTAACAAAATCTTCACTTGGTCTGACCCCGCTTCTGGCGGGAGAAGAAAAGTGAAGATTTTAAAGGAATAATTTATCGAATGACGGAGTGGTTCAAACTTGATTTGAAACACGCAGTTATGAGATGAATTATGACGTGGTTCGGGGGCAGGGATTCGAACCCCGATTAGCGGGACCAAAACCCGCTGTCCTGCCGTTAGACGACCCCCGATCATAATAACTTGCGAAAATATTATATTAATTAACTATTAAAATGTCAATAATGAAAAAACAAATATTTTTAATTGCCGCTTTTATTTTGTTACTTAGCGGTTGTCAAAATCAGCAAAAGGCAGTAAATACTAATAATAATTTAAAAAATATGGAAAATAACAATAACGTACAACAACAAACTACCGAAAAAACTGTGAAAAATGACGAAATCTTACCAGTTAGCCAACAACCTCAACTATTAACCAAATATTCTGTAGCCACAATTGTCACGAATAAAGGGGAAATAAAAGTCCAATTGTATAATGATGAATCACCAATAACTGTAAATAATTTTCTCTACTTAGCGGAACAAAATTTTTATAACAATAGTAAATTTCATCGAGTTATTAAAGATTTTATGATTCAAGGTGGTGATCCCAACTCCAAAGACAATGATCGTAGTAATGATGGCACCGGAGGACCTGGTTATGCTTTTGTCGACGAATTTAACCAACATAAATTAGTGCGAGGGTCGCTAGCGATGGCTAATACTGCGAGACCCAATACTAATGGCAGTCAGTTTTTCATCGTGACCGCTGAACAAACGCCATGGTTAGATGGCGTCCATACAAATTTTGGTTATGTTATTAGTGGCTGGGAAACTCTCGACGCCATTGAGAATAGTACCATCGGTGCTAATGACTACCCGGTAGAGGATATTATAATTGAAAAAATTATTTTACAATGATCTTTCGGGAAGGAACAAATATCAAAGGATTAGTATATTTTATTATCATCATATTGATAGTTTTATTGGTCGTCGCTTGGAATATAGCCCAGCAAAATAATACTAATTTTTCTCCTGCCGTTGTACCAAATTATCAAGTAAAATTGATTTATCAAGATACAAGTTATTCTTTGACCAGATTAGATAATAATCTGAAAGTGGAAAAAGATGGTACTATTACCATCTTAGATGCACCTATTAGTAGTAATATTAGTGATCTGGCCGCGGCTAATTGGTTATTATTTGATCCCTATATTTTGATAAATTACTTCGCGCAAAACAGCAATCGTCTACAGGGTGTTTCTGTTAATGAATACCAATTAATTAGTGATCGGCAGATTATAAAATTAGTGATGAACTCCGATAATTGGCCACAGGAGCTTACAGTATCAACGTTGAATAACCAATTAGAGACTAAAATCACCTTTGAATATTCAGCTATCAAGTCGATAACATCAGATCAATTCTATGATAATTAATAAAAATTATTACTACTATCGACTATTAGAAATACTACCAGGTTTTTTAGTTTGGACCACCCTAATTGGCGCTGTTATCTTATCTTTTTGGCAACCTATTATCGCCATCTATTTTATTATTCTTTTTGATCTTTATTGGTTTTTGCGGATTAGCTACTCGTTAATATATTTGATT
The DNA here is from genome assembly GCA_002793075.1 of Candidatus Komeilibacteria bacterium CG_4_10_14_0_2_um_filter_37_10. Classification (NCBI taxonomy): domain Bacteria; phylum Candidatus Komeiliibacteriota; species Candidatus Komeilibacteria bacterium CG_4_10_14_0_2_um_filter_37_10. The sequence continues at coordinate 46,794 of PFPO01000073.1, read as the reverse complement.
ATTTCTTGGCGGAAATATCAATCAGAAATCAAAATTGATTGGCAAAAAGAATTAGATTATCGCCATATTAATTATCAGCAATATGAGCATCTAATTTTTTTACCAACTTATAAGGAACCGTTAGAAGTTATTGCCAAAACATTTGATAATTTAATAGCAGTAAAATATTCTTTAAAGAAAATGACTATTATTTTGGGTGGTGAGGAGAGAGATAAAGAAAATTTTTTGAACATTAGTGCCATTATCAATGAACGGTATGGACAATATTTTAAGAAATTAATCATTACTGTTCATCCCCAGAATGTTGCTGGCGAATTGCCGGGTAAAGGATCAAACATGCATTATGCTGGTCAACAAGCCAAACTATACGTTGATCAACAAGGCTGGCCCCATGAGCGAGTTATTGTTTCTTGTTTTGATATTGATACCCATGTCCATCCGCAATATTTTGCCTATTTAACTATGCAATATGCTACCGTTGATCGGCCCACGCATTATAGTTATCAGCCTCTAGCTTTTTATCATAATAACATGTGGGAATCGAATTTTATTACACGAGTGGTGGCCAACTCAACCACTTTTTGGTTATTAACTGATTTGGCCAGACCAGAAAGATTATTTACTTTTTCTTCGCATAGTATGAGTTTTGATACTTTAGTTAAGGTTGGTTTTTGGCAAAATGATATTGTTACCGAGGATTCACGTATCTTTTTGCAGTGTTTTATCTATTATAATGGTGATTATCAGGTCAAGCCCATGTACATACCAGTTTCCATGAATACTGTTTATATGGGTAAATTTTGGCGAAGCCTGATCAATCAATATAAACAAATGCGTCGTTGGGCTTGGGGCGTTGAACACTTTCCTTATATGGCTTGGAATTTTGCGCGTAACAAAAAAATACCGTTAGTAAAAAAAATACGGTATTTATGGAATCAAACAGAGGGTGTATATTCGTGGGCCACGGCACCCTTACTCATTTTTATTATGGGTAAATTACCCCTATGGGTAGCTAGTAAAAATATTCAAGAGTTGTATATTGCTCAGCAAGCACCCTATATCCTAAAATTTTTAATGTCTATTTCAATGGTGGGATTATTTTTAACTGGTTTTTTAGCCACGAAAATATTGCCACCAAAACCGCAAAAATATCACTGGGCTAAATATTTAATAATGTTTTTTCAGTGGCTAATTTTTCCGATCACGATGATCATATTTGGTTCCCTACCAGCTACTGACGCGCAAACGCGGATGATGCTCGGTGGCCGCTTTAAATTGGGTTTTTGGGTTACTGAGAAAAAGGATTAGCTAAAGAGGAATCAATAAATGTTCGCTGACCATTAATAAATAACTCGATGGGCATTTGTTTTTTTCCGGCTAACTGTATTTGTAATATAATTATCGAACCGACACCGCATTGAACACAAATTTGTTTATTAGCTGACTGATAAATTTGCCCGATGTGAGCAATTTGATTTTGATCTGTAGCAAGTGCAATTTCTTTTAAAATCAACTTACTATTTTGCCAGTAAGTATAGATTTCCGGCCAATAATAATAAGCTCGCCACTTATTAAAAATAGCAACAGCAGCTAATTGCCAATCAATAAGACCATTTTGTTTATTGATTTTTCTGGTTTTGGACAGTCCTACCAGTCCTTGAGTAGAAGCTGTTAACTTGTGATTTAGATATTGATTAATAAAGTTATCAATTTGTTGTATTATTGACTGATTGACTGATTGACTTAGAGTCAGGTATTGATCCGTTGATTGAATAATGAGCGGATACTTACATAATACATCACCAGCGTCTACATCATTAGCTAATTTGATAAACGAAACTGCTGTTTTCTTGTCTCCCTTAAGCAGAGCTGCCTGGAGCGGAGAACTGCCACGATATTTCGGTAAATCTGACGGATGAATGTTAATAGTTTTGTCTCCGTAAGTAGTAATAAACCAAGTTGGGAAAATCAAACCAAAGGAGTAAACAAATATTATCGCTGGCTGGAAATCAGCAATTTTATTATTTAATTCCTGATCTATTGAAGAAACGGCAACTGTTGAAATATTATTTTTATCAGCTTCCAGGGCTAAATTGTTGGCTGACATCACCTGATTACGACCAATAGGTTTTTCATTCTTAGTAATCAGTAAAACATCATAATTAACATTTTGTGCTAAATATCTCAGCACTGGCCAGGTATGGTGATCCGAGGAAAAAAAAATGATTTTTGTTTTATTGGGGGATAATGCCATGTGTTAATTCCTTTACTTTATCGATAAATAGGACACCTTGATTATGATCATATTCGTGTTGGACTACATGAGCAATCAAATTGCTGAATCTTTTGATCTTTAATTGACCTATTTGATTGTAATATTTAACTAGTATTGTTTTCGGTCGACTAACTAAACCATAAACATCGGGAACTGATAAACATCCCTCTTCTAATTCACTTTTAATAAAAGAGGAGTAAACTATTTTGGCATTAATAAAAACTTCAATATTTTTATCGATTTGTACCACAAAAATTTGGTCTTCATTGCCAACTTGCCGAGCTGCTAAACCAACACCATCTTTAACCAACATAGTTTCTTTTAAATTTTCAATAAAAGTTTGGGTCTCGGTCGATAAAATATCACGTAATATCCGATTTTTACCGCGTAAAAAATTATTAGGGTAAGTTAAAATATTTAGAATCATAAATTATTTATTACTAATTACTTGATAAGGATTTAATTCCCAATAAACACCGCTAATTTTGCATTGGATAAATTTATTAATATCATGATTATGGTAATCGGTCAAGATAAGTGAATGATACAGTTGATTGTGATCATGAGAAATAGTAGTTTTGTACAGCTCATCAACTAGGATGTATGAAGACAAAAATTTAATTAGTAAATCTGTCTTTTTTAGCAAAGTAATTTTGGTTTTTGCTTTAATAATTATTTTAATTATATTGTGATAAGGAAATAAATTATTATTTTTTGCTAGCAGTAATTGTTGTTTAATAAATTTCTGTTGATCATTAACGAGTAAGAGGGGATTGCCCTTCTCGCTAGTAAATATATCTAAGGGTTTTTTAAAAGCCAGTAAATAATTTAGTATGTAACGTAGATAAAACTGTCGATCTAAATCTAAATGATTTTGCCAACTGGTAAAATCAGCAATAATCAAACGAGTCCATTGCATCTGGGGTAAATATGGCAAAATAGCAACAGTAGCAAAGATGATACTTTTATTGGTATTAATTGATTTATTATTGGCGGAAAATAAGTAGGCATCTAAACCGTCATATTTGTCTTTAACTGCTTGTTGCCATAATTCATATATACTATTAACCCTTTGTAAACTAGTTGAATTACAATAATGACAAGTTTCGTTATCGAGAGAGATTTGGCATTTTGTGCAAAATAGTTGCCGTTTATTTAACTGATTAAAAAGAACTATTATTTTATCCTTTTTGTTTAACCGTTGTAATAAATCAGAAATTTTATTGAGCTCATCGCCACTATGAACTTCAATATTACCCCGTTGGTTAGCGCTTTGCAATTGGTAATATTTTTTTTGTTGCAATATTTGTTGATAGCAAGACAAATTAAAAAAACAATCCACAAAATATAAATTTGATCCATGGGTGGCTGCTAAACTATCAACTAAAATACTACTATCAAAACGAGGGTTTTGATCCCACTGTCGATGATTATTATTTGCTGCTTGGTCGAAAATAATATTTTGCAAGTTATTAAAAGGAAAAAAAACGGATTTTCTGGTACCAATAACTACTTTAATTTGGCCATTATGAATATCCCGCCAATACTCTGTTTGTTGGCTGGATTTTGTTTGTGCGGATAATTTAATAATCTCTAATTTGGCATTACCCTTTTTTAGATACTGGTAAATATTATCCTGCGATATAATATCAGGCACAATAATTAAACTCTGTCCTGAACAATTACCAATTATTTTTTGATAATATTTTAATTTGTCTTCATAAAAATGATAGTTTATATAAAACTGGCGATAATTTCTTTTGATTAAATCAAGCTTCTTTGTTTTGTATAGGGTACTGATCAATAATTTTTTGATTGTCAGTTTTGGCATGAGAATAAATAAAGTCGTCGCTAAAGACAAATGCAGTTTTTCCGCAACATTTTCCATTAAATTAATTTGTTGCTGGTCTAAAAATAAACCCTTGATCGGGGTGGTGATATCTTTAATTTTAAATTTTATTTCTTGTTGATAAGCCTGGCGATATATTAATCCTAAATATTTTGTCGCCCCTAAATTAATATTCACAATATCACCAATGCTAAGCTCCTGTGCACTGTGATAAATAAATGTTGATTTTTGAGGATTTATCTTCGCTATAGGAATGATATGATAGTACATATCCTAAATAATGAATTCCGCAATTAAATAGTTTATTCCGGCTAAACTATCCGTTCGTAAGATATTACATTGATAATTAATATTACTCAGAATCGTTAAACCGAGTAATAGTGGTTGATAGAGACAAATACCAGCTTGGCTAAATTCATGACTTGTTAATAATTGATTACTATTAATAAAACTTTCTTTATTCTTTAACCAATCCAAAATTAAATTATCCGCAGCCAATAGTTTAAGTTTGCTATTACTTTTTTCAATTTGATGTGATAAATCACCGGAAATAATCATTCCAACTCTTTTCTTTTCTACATGCAAAATATTCGTTAAACTTGTAGCAAAACTTGTTATTTGTTCGTCAGAACAGTTATTGACACCAATTAAAACGTACTTTACCGCTAAATTGTTGTCTAAAAGAGCTAGGGGTATCGCGTAATCATAGTTAACCCGATCTTGATATTGGAAAGATAGATTTTTAACATCGCTATCATGAAGTAAACCAATTAAGTCCAAATCTGATGGATAATTTTTATAAGTAGACAAATCACCAAAGGAGCTGAAGTCTAATGTAAACTGATTAGCAATATTTATTTCAATGGTACCACTGACTAGTTGAGTGTGAGGAGCAATAATAATGATGGTATCCAGATTTTTATGATAAATTGATTCCTTTACTTGATTAATACTAACCAAAAGATTTTTTAACAACAATTTGTTTTTCGTTAAAAAGAAGGGTACTAGTAGTGGTGGATGAGGCAATATTGACGAATAAACTAAGGACATAAATTACAAATTACTTAATGATTCACCTAAGGGATGTAATTCTAATACTTGTTGACTGACTTCGATTATATTGGACCAACTATATCCATAATTCACAAAGATATCAGCCGTTGGTATCAATCGTCTTGTTCCCTGGGAGATAACATAGACTTTATTATCATTGCTAGCCTTTAATAACGTCCCATCACTAAATTTTATTTGCTCCCGCAGTTGGTACTTTTCAATCTCTAGCGTAGTAACCGTTATTGGTTTTAGATAAGAATATTGATTAAGACGAATAATCTCATCAATAATTGGGTAACGATAACCATTTTCTACATAATATAGATCATTATTACCTTGCACCTTGAGAACTGCGCCTGTAGGATACGAGTCTGTGAGGGTAATAGGAATACCGTCAGGAATATCGTTAACATCAGTAAAATCAACCTCTTCAATTTCCTCAGGATTGAAACCAATAAGGCGAAAAACTTCCCAAGAGACAATTATTCGTTTACTATCACGATCAATTAAATAAATTGAACCGTTCGGTGTTTTTAGTAGCGTAAAAAGCGGATAACGGATAGCAGGTCCTTCAGGATAGCTACTAAGCATTTCCTCAGTTACTTCAATAATATTATTGGGATTAAATCTCGTAGTCAGGGCGGCGAAGGAAGTTATCCATCTTTTTTGGCCATCTTTAATGACAAAAACCTTAGCCTGTCCCTTAGCTTTGAGCAAAGTACCATCCGGATATTTACTGATGCCAAACCAACGATTCCAGATTTTCCAGAAATTATAATTAGCGCCAATTTTTAAGCCATTGACTATGGTATTACCGCGATAGGGATTGTAAGTATACAGAGCACAAGTTGCTTTGCTTCCGGGGGTAACCAAAATATTATCTTGCGTCCTTTTGGGTTTATTGACACACCAATTAGTAAAAGTACAATTAGAACTTACCAAATCAGGCCAATAACCAACCATAAATTTTCTTGCTGCACCTCTAATTTGCATAGTAAAACCGCGATAATTTTCATCACACGATCCGTTGTAACAACTATAGCCGGCGGCCCAGTCCAATTGTCTTTTGCTAGGGGACGGATCATCTACTAAACTTTGCTCCTTCTGAATTAAAGTTAACAATACTTGCGGATTTATTTGATAATCGTTAGCAGCAGTGAAAATAATAAAAGAGGCTCGCAGATTTGCCATGGGATCAATATAACTACCCAAAGTACCCTTAGTTTCTAAAAAGCTTTGTATTTCTTCCAAAGTCATTGACTGATAGTTGGTAAAATCTTGATCAGAAATAATCAAATTAGCATTAAAAAGGGGATTTGATTCATACTCTATTTGTGCGTGCACTAATAAGATGTTAGTAGTGAGTAACAAGATAATGCTAATAATAATACTTTTAAATAGTTTGCTCATTACAATAAATGTTAATTGAATAAAGACAACGAGGACAACGATTATTGATTAGATAATTAATAGTGCGATAACCAATGCGCGTGATAATAGTCGTTAAACAATGAGGACAGTAAGTGGAGTTATATTTTTCATTGTTTACATTACCAAGGTAGATATACGGCAATCCAATCTTTCTGGCTTGCTGATAAAAATTTATTAATTGCTTATCAGAAGTTACTACTGATAGGAGATTTGGTTCCACGGGAAAATATTTACTCAAATGTACGGGGATAAATTTATTAAGCTGATAAATTTTTTTAACCAACGTCAAAAAAGATTTTTGATCATCGTTAATTCCCGGGATAATTAAATTGGTAATTTCTGAATGAACCGGTGAGTTATTTACTTGGACAATATTGTTCCATACTGGTTGATAGCGACCGTGGCAAATTTTTTGATATTGATAATCAGTACCAAACTTTAGATCAATATTGATAGCATCCAAATATGGTTTAATTAATTGCCAACATTGTTCAGAAAAAAACCATTGCTCACCCAAATGTTAAATAAACCATTTTTCTTAGCCGCTTGCATAATTGGTAAAGCAGTTTCGAGAAAAATTGTTGGTTCGGTATAAGTATAAGCAATTGATAAACACCCTAGTTGTTTTGCCCTGTTAATTACTTCATTAACATCAATAGCTTGATCGGTGACTGACTCTTCTTCCTGCGACAAATTGAAATTTTGGCAGTTCAAACACTTAAAATTACAACCCCAACAAGCTAAAGATAGAGTCTGGGAACCAGGTAAAAAATGATACAATGGCTTTTTTTCTATCGGATCAACTTGTAAAGCAACTATTTGATTATAATTCAAAACCATTAGTTGATTATTAATCATTTTTCTGGTACGACAAAGACCAGTTTGTCCATTTTTTAAAAAACAATTGTGATGACACAAAGTGCATTGATAACCACCATTTTTAATTTGCTTAAGAATGGCTTCAATCATTATTCTATTATAGCACAAAATATTGCTAAATCTAAGAAAAACTGCTAAAATCTAAACAGTGAGCCTTTAATTTCGAAATATTTTGGCTGTTCAGCTGATGATTGTGGCAAAATGTAGAAACATTCATTACTAATTTATTAATCATGAGTATTAAAATACTAGGTGTTAGAATAGATGATTTAAAATTTAATCAATTGATGAATAATTTTTTTGAACTTCTAGTAAGCACCAAACAACATCAAATTGCCACAGTTAATCCGGAATTTCTTGTTACTGCCTGGCAAGATTCTATTTTTAAACAAATATTAAATAATTGTACTTATAATACCGCTGATGGGACGGGTGTTGTATTAGCAGCGCGGCTCAAGGGTGCAAAAATTTGTCGTATCACTGGTATTGATTTAATTAGTTATTTAATCAAAGACTCGCGCATTAATAACTATCGAGTTTATTTGCTCGGCGCTCGTGAGGGTATTGCTTATGAAGCTAAGAGAAAAATACTGGCAATTAATTCCCAAGCTAACATAGTGGGCTGCGATCATGGTTTTACCAATATTGAACAAATGAATATTCTTGAGCTTAATGAAATCATAGGACGAATAAATCAGCTGCAACCTGACTTGTTATTAGTTGGTTACAATGCTCCCCAAGCGCAAAAGTTCATTGCTAATTATTTGGATAAATTATCATCGGTCAAAGTTGCAATTGGTGTTGGCGGTTCGTTCGATTTTTTGGCTAATCCTAAATTACGCGCGCCATATTTAATTCGTTTCTGTGGTCTAGAGTGGTTTTACCGTTTAGTACGACAGCCACGCAGGTATCAAAGAATTTATTCAGCGCTAATTAAATTTTCTTATTTATTTATTAAATATGACTATTGGGCAAAAAATTAGATCATTATTTATGAAAAGTCAACCGATTATTACGCGGTTTGCACCCTCACCAACTGGCTATATGCACATTGGTGGTTTACGTACGGCACTTTATAATTATGCCTTAGCAAAGAAAACAAATGGCCAATTTATCCTGCGAATTGAAGATACTGATCGTCAACGGCTCGTAGCAGATTCAATCATTGATATTATTAATACTTTAAATAGTTTTCATCTACATTATGATCAAGGACCAATAACAAAAGATGACCACACATTATCGGAAATTGGCAACAATGGTCCTTATTTACAATCAGCACGTTTAACGATTTATCAAAAGTATGGGCAAAAATTAATAGCTCAGGGAAATGCCTATTATTGTTTTTGTGATAGTGATCGCTTGAGTCAATTGCACGAGCAACAAACAAAAGAAAAAAAGCCAACCAAATATGATGGATTTTGTCGTCATTTAACGCCAGCCACAGTGGCTGATAATCTCAATAAGAAGAAGAGTTATGTTATCCGTTTAGCAGTACCAGCTGATCAGAAAATTGAAGTACTGGATGAAATAAGAGGGCAGCTTATTTTTGATAGCAATCTAATCGATGATCAAATATTAATAAAATCTGATGGTTATCCAACTTATCATTTAGCAGTAATAGTTGATGATCATTTAATGGGAGTTAATCATATTATTCGCGGCGAAGAGTGGCTACCATCAACACCTAAGCATGTCCTTTTGTATAAATACTTAGATTGGCCACTACCTAAATATATCCATTTACCTCTACTAATTAATAGGGATCGCTCTAAACTAAGTAAACGCAGTGGTGATGTAGCGGTTTGTGATTATTTAGCTAAGGGCTATTTGCCAGAAGCCATTATTAATTTTATTGCCCTCTTGGGCTGGCATCCTGGTCAGGACTTAGAAAAAATGACTCTGGATCAAATTATTCAGTTGTTTAGTATCAAGCAAATCAATAAAGCTGCTGCCATTTTTGATGTCGAAAAGTTAGATTGGTTTAATCAGTACTATTTGCAACAATTAAGTTTATCTAATTTTTCTCAATCATTAAGAACTTGGCTTTCTCAAAATCATCCTGAATTCTTAGTTAACTTCAATGAATCTCAAGCACAAGTAGCACAAACACGTATTAAAAAATTTGCTGATTATCCTGATTATTTTTCTCATTTAATAAAACTAGCAACTTACCCAACTTCGTTATTAATATTCAAAAAAAGCACTCAGTCAATAAGTTTGTCAGCATTAGAAAAGATTAATCAATTCTTAACTACTTTAACCACGACACAATGGCAGCAAGAGACTCTGCAACTATTCTTTACTGATCTTATTAAAAATTGTGGTTTTAACAATGGCGATGTTTATTGGCCACTACGAGTCGCTTTATCGGGTAAAGAGCATAGTGAAGCACCATTAGAATTACTATTAGAACTTGGACAGCAAGAGTCCATAACGCGTATTAAATCAGCGATAAAACTTTTACATGAATATGAAAACAAATAAGTATATAAAATATTTAATATTGATTATATTTTTAACGTCAGTTTTAACTAATCAGCTACTAGCTGCCGATAGTATTAATGATGAAATTATCGCAAAACAGAAACAAATTGAAGAGTTGAAACGTAAGAAAGAGCTCTATGAAAAATCATTAAGCAAGACACGCCAACAAATTAATACTCTTGCCGGTCAAATAACTAATCTGGATCAAACAATCGATAAAGTGAATCTCGAAATTAAAACTGTAAGTCTAGAAATAGAGGAGACTAATTTACAGACTCAACAGCTTCAGGAAGAAATAGCCGCAGCGGAAAAAATAATAGAGGATCATCAACAAATAATTGCTGATTTACTTCGTTTAATAAACAGACGCTCCTATTATCAAAATAATTTAACGGCCTTATTGACAAATGACTCTCTGGGTGCATTTTTTAATCATGTTAATCAAATAAATAAGATTAATAATAGTTTAAAACAAAAAGTTGATGACTTGGATAGTCAAAAAGTGGAATTAACCAGACAAAATAATTTATTAACACAAAAACATGATGAGCTAATTGGTTTACAGAATCAGCTTAGCTCTAACGAAGAAAAATTAAATAGTGATATTACTATTAAAAATAGCATATTAAAGCAGACTAAGGGTGAAGAGAGTAAATATACTATTTTGTTAAATCAATTAAAGAAAGAGCAGCAACAAATCAACAGTGAAATATACAACTTAGAAATAAAAGCTCGCAAAAAATTGTTAGAATCAAACAGTAAGCAGTTTCTTGCCTCAGAAAAGGGCTTTATTTGGCCTAGTACCTCTCGCTTAGTTACTGCTTATTTTCATGATCCTGATTATCCCTATCGACATGTTTTTGAGCATCCAGCGATAGATATAGCTATGTCTCAGGGGAGTGCTGTGCGGGCGATTAAGTCCGGCTATGTAGCTAAAGTTAAAAATACTGGTAATAGTGGAAATTATAATTATATTATGCTAGTACATAGTGATGGCATCTCTTCAGTTTATGGACATTTAAACAGAATGATTGTAGCCGAGGACACTTTTATTGTGCAAGGAGAAATTATTGGTTATTCCGGTGGTATGCCGGGTACTGCTGGTGCTGGCAATCTAACAACTGGTGCACACTTACATCTGGAAGTAAGAAGTAATGGAATACCAGTTAACCCACTTGATTATTTGCCTTAATATCGGTAAATCATTGCGTGATTGAATTACAATAAAAAGAGGATAGTAACCAATCCTTTTTTGTTTATTTAGTAATTACTGTGGCGTCGCACAATATATCTTATACGACGCCATATCTTATTGATAGATAACTTGCTGATCGATTTTTAGGTTAATATAGTGAATGGTAGTAAAATCCAGCTTATTCTGTGCTATCGCTAATTTTAACTTATTTAGCTGATCAGTTATGTTTTTTCGGTAACTTAAATGTATTTCAATATTATTATTAGTTAGAATTTTAATAGTACTTAAACTAATGTCGTCGTAAATAACTCGATTGAATTGCAGATTGGTAAAATTCATTTCTTTAAATTCTGCTACGACACTCATAATGCCGTTCAAATCTTCAATTTTGAGTAATCTAGCACCCAATTGCACAGAATTATTAATTCTATCTTCAATAATGACAAAGTTGTCCCTTTTGATAGTATTGGTACGTAACTCATGTATTAGTTGACCCTCGTTATCAACTAAGTAATAAATGTCACCCTTCTGCCAAATTATCTTAGAATTTTTTGGTGAAATATTTACTATCATAGTCCGCGGAAACTTTTTTTCAATTACTATATTGAGGTAAGGATATTGCTCCAGCAATTGTTGATTAAGTAAACTAGTTTGGATAAACCAATAATTACTCTTACTAACCAATAAATAGTAATGACCCTGTAATTTATACCATATTGTATTTTCAATAGGTATGGTATCAGTAATTGAACTATCAGTAATCTTTAAATATCTAATGTTCCATAAATTACTATAAAATACAAAATAAATTAATATCATTAAAAGCAGTATTAAGTAATACTTATACTGCTGACAATTAATCCTCGATTGTTTTAACCAAGCAAATCCTATCGATATTTTACGACGCATGATTGTTATTCAATGATACTAAAGCCACAATACTTTTGTAATACCTCGGGAACTATGACTGAACCATTAGCTTGCTGGTATTGTTCCAAAATCGCCGGTAGTAAGCGACTGGTAGCTAAACCAGATGCATTTAAGGTGTGAACATACTCACTCTTACCATGACGTTTAAATCGAATATGTCCACGGCGAGCTTGATAGTCCAGGGCATTAGATATACTACTAACTTCTTTATAACCCTGCATACTTGGTAGATAAACTTCTAAATCATAAGTTTTTGCCATGGCTGAGCTACAATCACCAGCGGCTAATTTAACAGTATTAAAATGCAATCCTAAACCAATTAATAATTTTTCTGCATTAGTAACTAATTCATCAAAGGCTGACCAAGAATCTTCTGGCTTTGTCAACTGAAACATTTCAATTTTATTAAACTGATGACCGCGAATCATTCCTCTCTCCTCTGCTCGGTAACTACCGGCTTCACGACGAAAACAAGGAGAATAGGCAAAATATTTTAGTGGTAATTTTTGTTCATCTAAAATCTCATCACGGTGAAAATTTCCCAGCATCATCTCGCTAGTTGCATTGAGACATAGCTTGTCTTCAGTCCAAAATAAATCATCTCTGAATTTAGGTAAATGACCGGAAGTATAAGCGGATTTTTCCGTCAATAGAAAAGGTGGAATTACGAAACAATAATTATTTTGTCGGTGAAAATCAATAAAATAATTTAATAATGCCCATTCTAATACTGCACCCTGACCAACATAAGCCCAAAATCCACTACCAGCTATTTTCACCGCTCGGGCATAATCAATAAGACCTAATTCTGTGGCTAAAGCTACATGATCTTTGGGTGTAAAAGAAAATTTGGTTAATTTTAAGTTAGTTTTAACAATGATATTATTTTCTTTACCACCCGCTACCACATCATCAGCAATAAGATTGGGCAATTCACTCATCAGCAAATCTAATTTTTGTTCTGTATCCTTTAATGTCACTGCTATTCGTGTAACTTGATCACGTAATTCTTTTCCCTCGGTTACCTGTTCAGCTGTTGGCTTACCGCCTTTAGCTAAAATATTTTGTTGTTTTTTAAAATCATCAACCTGCTGAATTAATGATCGACGCTGATCATCTAAGCTGCAAATATCAACTAAATGAAAATCTCGAGAGCTATCACGTCGAGCTAAATTATTCTGAATATTTTGAATGTTTTGCCGAATTAAATTGATATCTAACATATTATTTTTTATCTTCCAATTTTGGTTTTAAAGTAGGAAAAAATATAACATTTTTTATGTTATGTTGGTTAGTTAGAATTTGCACTAAACGATCAATTCCCAAACCCAAACCCGCAGTTGGTGGTAATCCATATTTGAGCGCCTCAACGTATTCAGCGTCATACGGCACTGCCTCTTGATCACCTTCATCTTTCAGTCGTTGTTGTTCAACAAATCTCTCAGCTTGATCAAAAGAATCATTTAATTCACTAAAGGCATTAACTAACTCAAATCCCGCTACTACCAGCTGAAAACGATCAACAAAATTTGGTTCCTTTTTATTTTTCTTAGCCAGCGGTGATAATTCAATCGGGTGATTAACTATGTAGAACGGTCCTGGTATCTCATTACGGACATACTTCTTATATAATTCGTCTATAATTTTACCTTTACCCCATTCATCAGCTACTGCAATACCCAGTTTTATTGCTAAGGGTTTTAATTCATAGGCTGTCGGGTAATTATTAATATCAACTTTGCAGCGTTTAATCAACTCTTCGCGATAATCAATACGTGGCCAAGGTGGCTGGAAGTTATAATCATGACCGTCGTAGTTAACTAAAAAGCTACCATTGATTTCCCAAACTAGCTGACTAATCATTTGTTCAGTAAAATCCATCAGACCGAGATAATCCTGATAAGCCCAATATAACTCAATTTGGGTGAACTCTGGATTGTGAGCATGATCAATGCCTTCATTGCGAAAACATCGTGCTACTTCATAAATTTTCGTAAATCCGCCGATAATCAGTTTCTTCAGAAATATTTCTGGTGCAATCCGTAAAAACAAATCGATGTCTAATGCTCGATGATGAGTAACAAACGGTTCAGCAATAGCACCACCAGCAAGCGATTGCAAAATTGGCGTATCAACTTCCATAAAACTTTGGTTATCTAAATAATTTCTTAAATAATTAATAATCGCTTGTCTTTTTAAGAAGATATCTTTAACTTCATTGTTAGCTATTAAATCTAAATAACGTTGGCGAAATCTCGTCTCAATATCACTAAGACCATGCCATTTTTCCGGTAGCGGTAATAAAGATTTATTAAGTAAATGATATTTTTTTACTAAAATAGTTTTTTCACCACGTTTCGTCAAAAAAGGTTCACCGGAAATTTGAATAATATCACCAACGTCTAGCAAATCGACAAAAATTTCATAATCTGCTTTACCAACCTCGTCTTTCTTAAAATAAATTTGGATTTGTTGCCAATTATTTTCCAAATTAGCAAAACAGGAACCGCCATGCCATCTTTTACTACGAAGCCGACCAACTATGGTGACGCTTTTTTTCTGTTCTAAATATTCATTAAAATTAGCAACCAGTTGATTGTTGCTTAAATACTCAATTCGTTCACTAGGGTAAGGATCAATATTTAATTCCTTAATTTTTTCTAATTTCTGACAACGAATTGTATATTCTTCAAAAGGATTAATATTTTTTTGTTCATCAGTCATGGTCTTGTTGTTATTTATTTATCATACCATTTTGCCCAAAAAAATCAAGAAAAGTTCCACTTTCTTAAATATTTAAGCCAACTATAAAAATGAATTCTTCCTAATTTGGTAAAGAAGCCAAAAAAACCAATTTTATCTGCTGAATCACGATGATGAAAATGAATGACTTGCGCTGTTGGTAAATAGTGCACCTGCCAACTGGCGTTATTGAAGCGTCGACACCAATCTAAATCTTCAAAATACATAAAATACTGTTCATCTAATAAACCAACCTGCGCAATAGCCCGCTGACGAACTAATAAACAAGCTCCGAACAACCAATCAACTGCTCGCGCGGTTTGGTGATTATAATCTTTTAGTAAATAATGATCCAACCATTTTTGTGCTCTTGTTGTTTGACTTAATTTTGAGCGACGATAAAAAGGTAGGTGCCAATCAGGATAGCGTAAGCAAGAATACTGCACTTCTTGACTAGGATATATTAATTTAGGACCCAAAATGCCAACCTCGGTATGTTGATCAAGATAATCAATCATTTTTTCAATTTCACCATCATGCCAATATAAATCAGGATTCATAATCATAACATACTCGCCACTAGCTGCGCGCATACCAGTATTATTACCAGCTGCATAGCCATGATTGGGTATCTCCCTAACTTTTATACTGTTTCTAAAGGCACGTATTTCTTCCAAGAATTTGGTCTTTTCCCCATTATTAATGACTATCACCTCATAGCTAAAATTTTTTTTCAGATCAAAAAAATTAGTTAATAAATATTTTACCAATTTAGGGGTATTATAATTTAGGATGATGATAGATAGTTTAATATTGTACTCAGACATACCATTGGCGAATATTAGTATAGTTAACCTTGATCATTTTTTTTACTAATTTTCTTTTTTTCCAGATGCGGCGATAAAATTTTATTGCTAGCAAAAGCTTTAGCCAAAAATATTTATTAGTCAGGCTCATAAATAATATTTTTTTCAGCTCATACCATATTATTTGGGGGCTATCAATAATTAAGTTTACCAAAAATTCATTTTTTAGTAGCACTGCCAAATGGTTACGATAAGAAAGATAGTTTAAATAATGATTTTTTTTGTATGCTAAACGACCTATTTGATGATCAGTTAAACCCACTACTCCCCTATTAGCTCGCGCGTGGTAAGCAATGGCGTTTGGTATCATGAATGATTGCCAATTATTCAATCGTAAACGATATGCTAAGTCAATGTCTTCTTTGTACGCAAAGAAGTCTTCGTCAAAATATTCGGCCTGATATCCAGTATAATTTATTTTAACCTGATCTAGGGCAACGCGTCGATAAATAGCCACGGCAGCTGAAACGCCAAAGATTTCTACTACTTGATTATAATCACTAATATTATTTTGTCCTTGAGCAAAATCGATAAACTGATGATTATGTTTTACTTGGATGCCGAGAGTATCAATAGTATTTACAGTTTGATGCTGCAAAAAATCATAACGCAAAATTTTACCGGTGACTGCAGCTGTTGTGACATTTTGATTCAAATATTCAATTAAAGTGGAACAATATTCTTTATCTAAAACAACGTCTTGGTTTAAACACAAAATATATTCACCCTTTGTCCAAGCAATACCCAAATTATAAGCCTTACTAAAACCAACATTGTTTTTTAACTGAATGAATTTTATTTGAGGATAATTTTCTTGAATAATTCTAATCGTATCATCGTTTGAACAATTATCAATAATTAGTAAATCAAATTCAGTGTTTTCTAAATCCTGAGCAAATACTGAATTTAGACAATCATATAAATAGTTATCGGCATTGCGGGTAACTACAATTATCGATAGTTTTTTGCTGTTTTTAATCATGTGGTACGATGGCTAATAATATTAGGCCGAAGCCTAAAGGGTGATTTAAGTAGGGACTAAAAATTGATATTATCATTAAAGCTATTAAACCGTAGTTAAATGCTAAAGAATAGATAGCTTTTTTTTGCAAAATATCGGGCAGGTAAAGGTTTTTTTTCAAAATTGAGTATAAATAGCCCAGATAGAATATTAAACCAATTAAACCAATTTTGAGCCAAATATCCAAGTATCCTAATTCAAAGGCCGAAGTCGTGTAATTACCTTGAGGATTTTGACTGTTTTGAATTCTCGGATCAGCTGACTGGTATGTTAGCATTTTACCAAAACCATAGCCAGTAAACGGCTGGTTATTAATAGCCACTAGTAGTGGTTGAAGTTGAGCTAAACGAGAAGATGCAGCTTCTTCCGTTAAATTATCAATGCGGTTTTGTAAAACATTTCCTTGCCAGGAACCACTGCAAATAAATATAAACAAGATAGCTAGTGCCAAAGAACTACCAATTATTAATATAACTTTTATTGATTGCTGCCAACTAAGTAGTTTTTGATAATAAAATACAAAAAGCATAAACGGTAAAACTATTATTGCCGCTAGCCAATTACTACGAGAAAAGCTTATGACTAATAAGACAAATGCGGAAAAAAATGATAACCAAAAATAAATATTATTCTTGATTACTAATTCCCGTCGCTGCCAATAGATCAGCATTATGGTTAATAGTATTAAAACTACAACGGAATATATTTGACTGGGTGAAAAAATTCGGTAATAATTTTCCACTACATGTGTTATTTCATACAAACGTAAATCACGCACCCATTTATATAATAAACCTAGGTCCAGCCAACTTAGTTGATGGGCAAAAGCATAAAATAATAATAGCGCTTCGAGAGCTAATACATGGACAGCGGCAATCATTAATTTAGCGACATTTTGTAAAAAACTTCGATCGTAAATATAATTTACTACTGGTAAAATTAACAGAAATAAATAGTTATTAAAATCAAAAAAAGTTACAGCTGAAGAATTAAAATATAATCCTTTGACTATAGCTATTAATAAACTGCCTAAAAAAAGATAATAAATATAGGGCTGCTGCCATTTCTGCCCTTTAAATTTTACTATCGCTACCATAAATCCGATAAATACAGCAATAAATATGCCAATGCGCAGGGAGATGTCATAGCCGTATAAATGCCAATTAAAAAGATGTCCTTGAGCGCCAATAAATAATTCCGCAAACATTATGAGCAAACCATTGGTAACGTTGCGACAAGCAATTACTAAAGTTAATACAAAGATCAGCCACCAAATAACGGCCTGAGCTGGTAAATATAAATAGGTAAATAAAGATAAAAAAAATAAAGTCAGAGCAACGCAAATATAGATATTAATTTTTCGATCGAACAATTGTATAGACATTTTTTGTTGTGCTTACTAACGTTTGTAAAATAGTTAATAAATAATTAAATGGCAACAGTAACCGCAGTATAATTAATTGCCACCCCGGTTGATGCTGACGAAAATAGTATAATAAGGAACGATTGAATAGCTTTTGTTTTGCCCACGGCAGTAATTGCGAAAAACTTTGTGCGCCATCATGAATAATACACGCTGGTGCATAGTAGTAAACAGTTAAACCGCTTTGCTGACAACGATAGCATAAATCAACTTCTTCAAACCAAATAAAAAAATGTTCATCGAAACCGTTCAATTGAGACCAGACTTTACTCTTAATTAAAAAACAAGCACCGCTAATACTAGCAACTGATTGACTTTGATGATAGTCAAAATTGATGGATAAATAATGCTTATTCAATTGTGGCCAGATGTTGTTTAATTTCCCTAACGTAATTATTTGTGAATATAAATCAGGAAACGGGCGAATCGATAACTGATCAGATTGATCGCGATTAATAATATTAATCCCACAAATTCCAATATTCTGCTGCTGATCCATAAACGCCAGCGCTGATCCTAAAGACTCATCAATAAATTCAGTATCCGGATTTAAAATAAGAAAATATTCGCCTTGAGCTATCTGGGCGCCTTGATTATTGGCTGCAGCAAAACCCTTATTGATTGAATTGATAATTAATTTAACCCCAGGAAATCTTTGTTTAATTAAATCTTTAGTTTGATCAGTGGAGTTATTATCAATTACTATTACCTCTTTATTTATCTTCGATAAATATTTATCAATCGACAACAAACAGCGCTCAATCTGCTCGGCCACATTCCAGCTGACGATAATTACTGACAATTTAATTGAGTCGTTCATAAATGATATTCAACATTTTATTAACTCTTTCGGTCCAAGAATGATTGGTTATCGTTTTTTTACGTTGCTCTTGTGCTGCCGAATTATCTTGCAAGAGCTCACGAATAACCAGATCATTGAAATCAATTGGATTATCCGCAAGGGCAATATCGGGAAACATATTTAATCCTGGCGCTGGTGTGGCTACTATTGGTTTACCACAAGCAAAATATTCATACATTTTCATGGGATTAGTACTGGCTACATAAGTATTTATTCGATGGGGAATAATACCGACATCAAATTGACAAATATAACTTGGTGCTTCTTGATAGGTGACAAAACCTAAAAGATGAATATTGTGATACTGTTTAATTTTTTTGATTAACTCTCTATCCCAATACTGCAAACGACCTTTATATGAGCCAACTAATACAATAGATTTTTTTGGATTATGCTGAGCTAGATATTCAATAATTGGCCAATCTAATCGATTTAAAATAACACCAATATAACCAATAATAGGTCGGGGCAAATCAGCTATGCGTCGGTCAGTTATTTTTCTAATATTTTGATAATGATGTAAATCAATACCATTGGGTACCCAATAAACATTATTATTGGTAGCAAAAATATTTTGTAATTCATTAGCAACAGCAAAAATGACATCTGATTTTAGTTCAATAACTTTATAATTATTTTTCAATAGCTGAATTTTTTTGCTATATGATGGATGCAGACTCCAATTATCAATAGCATCAAAAATGTATAAATTTGCCGACAGTTGTGCGTAATACTCTGTTTCCATGGGATTACACGACCAACAAATATATTTCTCCGCTGACCATATTTCCTTAATCATCTCTCGCAACTTCTGATAAAATTTCGGTCGACTCAAATAGTACAAAGGGGCATTGAAAACATAGAGGTTTTGATTAATCTGAAATAGATTAGCTAAAAACATTCGTTTTAATATTTTGTCATGCTGAAAAAAAGGCATCAACCAATAACCAAAAAAAATGTGTTTACAAAATTGCTTGAATGACCATGGTAGATAATCAATAGCTAGTATTTTATTGACTCTTTCGTCGGCTAGTAAAGACTTGAGGAGGTGGTAGTTTCTATTACTAACACCGCCCTGCCAATCACTATAGGCAGACATATTAAACATGACTATGTTAATCTTTTGCATATAATTTAGAAATAATTTGTTGGGCTTGTCGTTGATACGAGAATTTTGTTTGTACTATTTTTGATCCTTTATTGCCTAGCTCGGTAGCAAGACTTTGATCCAGCCATAACCTTTCAATATCATTAATCAGTTTTTGTGGTGTTGATATTAAGCCAGTAACTAAATCAGAAACGGCTTCGGTAACTCCACCACTAGCAAAAGCAATGACCGCTTTTTGAAAGTAATTAGCCTCTAGATAGACAATGCCAAAACCCTCGACATCAGCTCCCTTAACTAAAGTAGGATTACATAAAAATTTAGCTAACTGATAGATACCAGCCAATTCTCTATCATCTGCTATTGATAAAAACAATACTTTTTTTTGCAATCCTAATTTTATTACTATTTGTTGTAAATATTCATGGTAGGGGCCAGAACCAACAATGACATAAAATATGTCAGGATAGCGATCGGATAGATCAGCTATTGCTTGTAATACTAATTGAAATCCCTTACGTTCTACTAAACGTCCAACAGACAGAATGTAATTGTCTGGCAAATGATATTTATCTTTTAAGAGTAACAGCTCTGATTGGTCAACTTGATAAGTTATATGCGGACAAGGATAAGCTATAATAATTTTTTTTTGATCAATATACTTGGGTATCAACTGTGCCGTATAATGGCTATTAACAATAATAAATCTAGCTCGTTGTAAAATCTTTTTCGTTAACCAACTTTTATGTTTAAGAGCTAAATTAATATCCATGCCGTGTAAAGAAACTATATACTTTTGTTGTTGATAATAGTTTAATATCAAAGCAGCGGTGCCAATAGGCAATATTTGACCAACCCATAAATAGTCACAGTGTTGCCGCCAGATATTTTTGAGTATTTGATACCAGCGATATCCTTCTTTGACTATTTGAACATCCATGGTTAAATTCCAATCTTTTTGCAAAGCTTGAACTAGCCCCCAATAATAATTGGCGACTCCTCCTTTTTGCGGTGGATATTCCATTGTTAGCAGCACTATCCTCATTGATTAATTTTCAATACTTTGATTAATGCTAAGACGTCATTCCTATTTATCAATCGAAAAATAAAAATTAGTATTATATATACGATTATACCAATAATAGCCGATAAAACAAAAGGTAAGAAAGCCAATATTTTTAATAGCATTACGTGAATAATAACAATGGTTAGAATTTTTAAGATCAACTGCAACCAATCTCGTGACCAGGAAATAATCGTTCGTAATTGAATTATATTTAAAATACTAAGTACCATTGCACAAAACAAGCTAACCATAGCGGCACCGATGAAACCATAATAAGGAATTAGTAGTAAATTACCAATAATTCCTAATAATAGTGTCAAGCTAATATTTAGTAAATTAACTTTTTGACGATTGGCTGCATTTAGTAAATAACCAACGGGGAAATTAATAAAAATAAAAGGTAATGACAAAATTAATAGTTGTAAAATATTAGCTGCTGGATAGTATGGCCAACCATAAATCAATAACATGATGTCGGTACTATAGTAATAGATTGATATTACTATCGGACAGACTATCAATAATAAAATCGTGACAGAACGCTCAAACAAATTCATTAGTTGCTCGTGATTCTGCTGCCACCAATAACTAAACGCCGGATACAGAGCGGCAATCAAAGCCAGGGGTATGAACTGAAATACAAAAGTTATTTTATAAGGCAGGCTGTAGAAACCAACGGCTTGCTCACCAGCTAAGGCTCTTAATAAAAATACATCTTGATAACCATAAATACGATTAGCTATCGCCATGAGAGCAAAAGGCCAACTAAGAATAAAAAAATCTTTTAGAAATATATAATCAATGAATTTAACAACAAAATTGAATGAGCTTTTTTTTGTCTGCCAAGCAGCAAAAGAAAAATTAACAAAAGCCGCAACTAATAAACAGGATAAAGCTACGGTAACTTGCGGAAATTGTCGTAACGCTAAGTAGCCTAACAATAGCAAAGATGTCTGAAAAATAATATTACCCATTGATTCATAAATTGTAATATGAATACTTCTTTGCAGAGAATATAAAAAAATAGTTATCGTTTCCACATTCATTATTAAAACAGCGAGCCCTAAGGCTAGATTATTAATAGTCCCAAAAAAACCGAAAAAATAAATGATAAAAAATAAACTATTAACTAATATTAAATAAATTATTTTTAACAATACCGCATTGGTTAGGTATTTATTTTGATTATTCCGATCACTGGCAATTTCTCTAATTAATAGATTGTTTAAGCCAAAATCCAGCAGAACTGAAGTCACTGCTGTGATTGCCAGAATATAAAAATACAACCCGGTTTGCTGAACTCCCAACCGGGTTGCTAAATAAGAAAAATAAATAAAAGAAAGTATTTTTTGAATAACTAACGAAAGCAATAACAGACTAGTATTCTTAAAAACTGTCTGATTAGCAAGCATAGATGAGAAATTATCTTTTGGAGAATTGTGGGGCACGACGTGCTCTTTTTAATCCTGGTTTCTTGCGTTCTTTTTTACGTGGGTCACGACGTAAATAGCCCACTGCCTTCAAAGCTTTTCGATAATTTGGATCAATTATTAAAATGGCTTTACTAATGCCATGTCTAATTGCTTCCGCCTGACTATTTGGTCCGCCACCAGAAACTTTTATTGTTATGTGATAATGATTTAGTAAACCACAAAGATTAAGTGGTGCCAATACTGTTTTCTGCCAAGTGTAATTATTAAAATATTCGCTAAGCGTCTTTTCGTTAATAATAACTTCCTTGTTTTCTTTCTGCTCCACTAAACGAATGCTAGCAATAGCCGTTTTTCTTTTACCAACGGCAGTAATAAATTTTCCTTTTGACTGTTTAATACTTTTCTCCATACAAATTATTTTAGAACGGTTAATCGTTTAATCATCAAGTTTTGTAATTTATTTTTTGGCAGCATAGTCTTCACTATTGATTTAAATAATATTTCTGGCTGCTTCTTCATTCTTTCACCTAATTTAGTTTCTGTCAGACCACCAGGATAACCAGAATGTCGATAATAAATTTTATTAACTAATTTTTTTCCGGTAAACTTTAAGGCATTAATATTACTAACGATCACAAAGTCACCCTGATCAACATTAGCTGCGTAATCTACTTTTCCCTTACCCATTAGCAAACTAGCTACAGCACTAGCTAAACGTCCGGCAGCTTGTCCCTCGGCATTTAATTGATGATGTTTACGGTTTATTTTTTGCGTCATATTATTATACTAATTCTATTCTACATTTTAAGGCATTATCACCGGCTCGTTGGCCAATTTTGATAATGCGGGTATAGCCACCATTGCGCTTTACATATCGTGGTCCTAACACTTTGAATAACTTGGCAATAGCTTTTTTTAATCTTAATCGAGCAATCATATGGCGATGATTGGCTAAATTGTCCACCTTAGCACGGGTAATTAGCGGCTCAAGGTATTTTTTAACTAACTTTGCTCTAGCTTCAGTAGTTTCGATCGCCTCATACATAATAATTTGAGTAGCCAAATTATACATCATAGGCTTCACGACACTAGATTTTCTACTCAATTTATCTCTCTTTTTATTATGTCTCATATAATATTACTTATCATTCTTTTTAGGTCGGCCACGCTTTTTTTCCTTTTTATCGGCTAACTCTTCAACTTTTTCGGCAATTTCTTCATCTGGTTGTTCGTTAACCTCTTCTTGTTTGCTATCCTTACTAACGCTTTTTTTACTGATTGCATCATCTAAATTTAATAAATACTCAAATTCATTGACTAAAATATTGACCGCTGATTGAATTGCGCTCTTAGGAGTGATGGAACCATCAGTTTGTATTTCTAGAATGAGCTTTTCATAGTTGGTCATTTCACCAACACGAGTATTTTCAATTTTAAACGCAACGTTAACTACAGGTGAGTAAAGAGCGTCAATAGCAATCGTTCCGATCTCTAGCTTCTCTTTATCACGCCGTTCAACCATCACATAACCTCTTCCCTTTTTAACAATAATCTCCATATCTAACTTGACATTTTTGTCTGTCAAGGTAGCGATTGGTTGATCACCACTAACAATTTCCACATCAGAATTTTTAGAAATATCAGCAGCGGTGACTACCTTTTCACCAGTAGCAACAAGATTTAATTTTATTTCTTCATCAACATCGGCATATATTTTTACTCGCACTTTCTTCAAGTTTAAGATAATATCAACGACGTCCTCTTTAACAAAAGGAATGCTGTTAAATTCATGGTCAACACCAACGATTTTAAAGCCAACAACTGCGGCACCATCTAATGAGGATAATAAAACACGACGTAAAGAATTACCAATAGTAACACCAAAGCCTGGGTAACAAGGTTCGATAATCACCTCGGCCTTATTGTCCGAAATCTTTTTAAAATTAATTTTATCAGGTGGCGTAATGTTGAACATAATTTTGTGCTAATTTTATTTAGAATAAAATTCAATAATTAAAGTTGGATCAAACGGCACAGCTAATTCTTGCATATCTGGCTTGCTAGTAATAGTAGCTATATGCTTGCTATGATCATAGTTCAAATTGGATAAAAAATTCTTCTTTTCCATTTTACCAAGAACGCCCTGCCAATATGTCTTTTTCTGATAAGATGGTTTGACGGAAATCTGGCTACCAACTTTAGTTTGATATGATGGAATATTTACTTTCTGGCCATCAATAGTGATATGTCCATGACTAACTAATTGTCGCGCTTGCGAACGGGAAGTTGCCCAACCAATGCGATAAACAATATTATCTAAACGCGATTCCAGTAACTGGCATAAATTTACCGATGTATCGCCGGTATTCTTAACTGCTAAATTATAAGTATTACGAAATTGTTTTTCGTATAAGCCATAAATTCTCTTAGCTTTCTGTTTCTCTCGTAAATGTTTACCATAACCCGATAAGCGACCACTTTTGTTAGTTGGTCCATGGGCACCTGGCACATAATTTCTTTTAGCTAAGGCTCTTTTTCCTTCATCACGTAATTCAATACCTTCACGCCTAGATAATTTCCATTTTGGTCCTGTATATCTTCCCATAAATTAATGATTTATTAAAAATAAAATATTGTTGGGTTAATTAAACTCTTCGCGGTTTTTTCGAACGACAACCATTGTGCGGTATTGGTGTCATATCTTTGATACTTAAAACATTCAAACCATTGGCGTGTAAAGCACGTACCGCTGCTTCGCGTCCAGCACCGACACCGCGGACATAAACATCAACTTCTTGCAAACCATAATTTTTCACTTTATCAACTAACGTCTTTACAATGATACTAGAAGCGTAGGGTGTGGCCTTTTTTGGTCCTTTAAAGCCACAGCTACCTGCTGAGCTTTGACCAATAGCGGCACCATTTAAATCGGTTATCGTTACAATTGTATTATTATATGTAGCTTGAACATGAGCCTGTCCCCGCTTAATCATTTTTTTAACCTTTTTCTTCTTGGACTGTTTTTCCGGATTGATAATGTATTTCTTCGCACCGGCTCTTTTTTTCTGCTTATCTAATAGTCTTTTTTTTCTCGACATATAAAATATGAATTATAATTAAGTTTTTTCCGCTGATTTAGCACGACCACTACCCATTGTGCGACGAACATTGCCGCGGACAGTACGAGAATTGGTTTTGGTTCTTTGACCGCGAGCCGGTAGACCACGGGCGTGACGAGTGCCACGATAGGAACTGATTTCTTTTAATCTTTTGATATTCATCAAGATTTCTCGTCGTAAATCACCTTCAACTTTATAATTTTTGGCTAAATGATCACGAATCAATTTTAACTCTTCCTCTGTTAAATCTTTAACTCGTTTACTGATATCAATTTTCAGATCAGTTAAAATTTTCTGGGATAATGTTCGGCCGATACCAAAAAGGTAAGTTAAGCTAATAACAACTCTTTTTTCATTGGGTATATTGATGTTTGCGATTCTTGCCATAAGTAATTTTATTATATTACGTAATTTTATTTAGCCTTGTCTTTGCTTGTGTTTAGGATTTTTACAAATACAAACAACCCGTCCAGAACGTCGAATAATTTTACAATCTTTACAAATTTTTTTAACTGAAGATCTAACTTTCATAATGTTTTAATATCGATAGGTTATTCTACCTTTGGTGAGGTCATAAGGACTAATTTCTAGCTTGACCTTATCACCGGGTAGTATTTTAATGCGATTAATCCTCATTTTTCCAGATAAATGAGCCAGTAACTCATGCTCATTTTCCAGTTTTACCTGGAATGTTGCGGCGGGTAGTAATTCGGTCACAACACCAACTACTTCAATAAAACCTTTTTTATTTGTTTGAAAATCAAGATTACTCATTAAAATAACTAAAAAAAACAGACCATTTACTCAAAATGCTTGGTTTTAACCAGATCTCTTCCTTAGTAAACGATGCATGTTGTCTCACTGTATTAATTTTTTTGTGGGCGATTTTTATGGTTTTTTTTCGATAATCTTATTACTTGGCATAGTATAATATATTTTTTGCAAACTAGTCAAGTAATTTAAGGGCTATAATATGTTATTAGAATTCACGGAAATAGTCAAGAGCTATTTCAGGATAGATTTTATTCTGCGTACACCGGCTGATGATGCTTCTTCCTTTAAGATACTAAAATGACCTAATTCACCAGTATTTGCCACATGTGGACCACCACAAATTTCCCGGGAGAATATTCTATCATCTTTGCCTACTGTATAAACTTTGACTAGCTCACCATATTTTTGATTGAATAAACCCAAAGCACCTTGCTCCTTGGCCTTTTCCACAGATAATTCTTGCCAGGAAACAGCTAATTTTTGCTGAATTGCCTCATTAACTAATTTTTCCACCTTTGTCAGCTCGTCAGTAGTTAACTTAATGGGATGAGAAAAATCAAAGCGCAGTCTTTCTGAGGTTATATTTGACCCTTTTTGAGCAATATGTTCGCCTAATACTTTTCGTAAAGCTGCGTGCAATAAATGAGTAGCGGTATGTAATTTAGTTACCATTTCCGAATTATCAGCTAAGCCACCCTTAAATTTTTGCTCTGCCCCTTGTCGTGATAACTCTTGGTGTTTTTTTAATTCAGCAAAAAATTGCTCAGCATCCACCTGAATATTAGATCTTTGTATTTCTTCTAAGGGAAATCCATAAGTTGAATATAATTTAAAGGCTGTCACGCCATCAATAGAGCCTTGCCTGGCATACTCCTGAATAATTTCTTCGCCCCGATCTAATACTTTTTTAAATTTTTCTTCTTCGATCGAAAACTCTGACAGTATTTTTTGTTGATTTTGCTTTAAACAATTGTACGTCGGCGCATATAATTTTATAGTTTCTGCGGCAATTGCTGGAATAAAGGAATTAACAATACCTACTTCTCGTCCGCGACGAATAGCGGAACGAATTAAACGGCGAACAACATAACCTTGATCAGTATTTGATGGTATCACTCCCCTCTCATCACCAATGATAAATGTGGCTGCTCGCAGATGATCAGTAATAATTCTTATGGCTTTCAAATTGCTTTTATCTTGCGCTAAAGAATACACTAGATCATAAATTGGTTTAACAACATCTGTTTCATAAATAGTCTGATAGCCATTGATTACAGCTAATGTTCGTTCTAGTCCCATGCCCGTGTCAACATTTTTTTGTGCCAAAGCAAAATAACTACCATCAGCTTCTTTACTGTATTGCATAAATACGTCATTCCATATTTCTACCCAATTACTCTCGTCATTGCCGGGATTGGAATTTTCCGAAGGTAATCCATCACCAACATAATAAAACATTTCCGTATCAGGTCCACAAGGTCCTGTCTGACCAGCTGGGCCCCACCAATTATTTTCCTTTGGTAAATAAGCTATCTTATGTTGAGGAACACCAAGACTTAACCATTTATTTACTGACTCTTCATCAACTGAAGCATCCTGATCACCGGCAAATACAGTTATACCTATTTTTTGGGGATTAATATTTAGCCACTTTGGTGATGTTAAAAATTCCCAACTATATTCAATAGCATCATCCTTAAAATAATCTCCTAAACTCCAATTACCCAGCATTTCAAAAAACGTCAGATGAGTATCATCACCTACTTCTTCAATATCACCAGTTCTAATACAACGCTGACAACTTGTTAGTTTATTACCACTTGGATGTTTGCTTCCTAATAAAAAAGGCACAAGTGGGTGCATACCGGCAGTGGTAAACAAAACCGACGGATCATTTTCGGGAATCAAAGAAGCACCATCAATGATTTGATGGCCTTTACTGGCAAAAAAAGTAGTATATTTTTCTCTTAATTGTTGGGCTGTAATCATGACTTCAATTTTAACAAAAATAAGGATAAAATCAAGCAATAATGCCGCTACCAATTATTATTCCCTGTTGATCGTAAAAAGCAGCAACTTGACCAGGAGTGACTGCGCGTTGTCCAGCTGCTAATTTAACGGTTATCAATTTATGCTTGATTAATACTTGGCAGGGAATTATTTTGTCGCGATAACGGATGCGTACACCGCATTTTAATGGTTGTTTCGGACTCGCTGCTAACCAACGAACAGAATGCAAAATCAGTTGTTTGCTGATGAGTAATGGATCATCGATATTATTAGTAACGAATAAATTACCACTCTTTAAACTCTTATTAACGACATAGTACGGACCAGTACCACCGACTTCGATACCTTCCCGTTGACCAATAGTAAAAAACTCCACACCTTGATGTTGACCGAGTATTTTTTTATTATGAATATCAATAATTTTTCCTGGCGTTCCTTTAAATTTGCGTTTTAAAAAATCACGAACTTTTATATTGCCAATAAAGCAAATACCCTGGGAATCTTTTTTATCGGCCACTGGCAACTTTATTTGTTTGGCGATCTTTCTGATTTTCGGTTTTGTTAAATTACTTAAAGGAAAAATTGTATGTCGAATCTGTTCATCTTTCAGTCTGGCTAAAAAATATGATTGATCCTTATTTAAATCCTTTGCCTGCCCAATATAATATTGATTATTTATTTTGCTAACACTAGCGTAGTGTCCAGTTGCCATTAGATCAAATCCTAAATTTAAAACTTTATCTAAAAAAACACCAAACTTGATTTCCTGATTACACATCACGTCCGGATTAGGAGTCAAACCTCGTTGGTAATTATCAATCATATATTGCACCACTAGCTCATAATATTCCTTTTCAAAGTTCACTACATAAAAAGGTATTTTTAATTGATCGGCGACTAACTGCGCGTCCCGTTGATCTGTTTCCCATGGGCAGCCTTTGATCTCTGGTAACTCTTCGCTCCAATTACGCATATAAATGCCGGTAACATCATATTTTTCTTGTTGGGATAATAAATAAGCAGCGACTGATGAATCCACACCGCCGGACATAGCAATAGCTACTTTTGTTCTTTTTTTTAATTTAACCATTTATAATTATTCAAATATACTTTTATAATTTTGTAAGAAATAATCTTCAAAAGACTGAGTATTATTTTGATTTATTTCTGCTTGATAACTTTTGTAGAATTCCCAAACTTTATCTTTAAATTTATCTCTGACATATTTATCATAATATTGACGCGTAATACTCTCATCATTTAATAGTTCGTCTATATTATCGGTAATAGGAGATCCATGCTCACGCGCTAAGATCTCAATAATAATATTACGCGGCGTTGATAACAATATTTTTTTAAAAGACTCAAAAGTAGGTTGATTTTCGACATTAAATCCCGTTCGATAAGACCTAATTAAAGTTTCATTTAAAATACTGGCAGCAAATTCATAATGTTCTTTGGTTTTTTCAGTAGAAAATTCTAATATACTCCGTTTTTCTACCTCTGTTAGTTTTATTTTCTCCGTTATTGGATTAATAATAGAATGGAGAAATTCATGAACTTCATTAACTCGGTTATTATGATCTGACATAATATAATATGTTTCACCTAAGTGCATTCCGAAACCAGATTGTGATTTCATTAACGGATTGTGAGGCAAATATACATATTCCTTAATATTACCAAAATTCTTTGGCAGAAAAAAACTTATAGCTTCATTAATTTTATTTTTTAATTCCGATAAATCGTTCTGCCTTCGATCAATATCATTGTTAATATAATCACTTGTCTTTTCGTTCACGGTAATAGTTTGCTGAAATTCAGCTATTAGATTATGAAATTTCAACATAAGATAATTAAGTTTAATATGCAAATAAGGAGATTTATGCATTTTTATTTGCTCAAGAACACAATCTTTAATATCTTGATTTTTGTTAAATGAGAAAGATAACCAATCTATTAATTCTTTATTACTATCAGTCAATTCTACCAATTCTTGATATTGAATTCTAAACTTACGCAAATCTTCAACTTGATATTCGGCTAGTATTTCCTTACCTTCCTTGGTGTCACAGGTACTGATATCTATTTTATTTTGCAATATTGAAAATAAAAGAAGACCTTCAATGTCATGAGGATTTCCAATTTCTATTTCTGGATTAGTTTTTTCTTTCTGTTCAAATTTTAGATTAGATTCATTTTGCATACAAGTAGATAACTATTCCCTATTTAATTAACAAAAAATGTTTTAATGTGGGAGTGATATTGGGTGCTAGATCGTGCTTTCTATTAATCTCTGATAACTTTAACCATTGCCAATTTTTAATATCCGCTCCTGGCTTAATAACTCCTCTTCTTTTAGCTAAGTAATGAACTAAAATTATATCAATCACAGTCTGCTGATCTTTTTTCTGAGTATAATAAAAATATGGGTCTTGTTTCATTATTTGCAAGTTGATACCCAACTCTTCCTGTGATTCTCTTTGGGCAGTGGTAATTAAATTTTCTGCCTGATTCTCTATCCGACCACCACAAAATTTCCAAAAGTTATCTTTACCATGTTTTACTAGTAAGACACAATTATTTTCCACAATGACTGGGCCAGAAGCAATGATAATCTTATTAACCTTGGGGGAAGCTGAAATTAATTTAAATCTCTTTACTTTCCTTTGCCTGATTATAATTTGACCACTAAACATTGATAATGATCGCACCCAAGTTTCTTTCGTTTTAATATTTTGATAGACAACCATTGGTTCTAGTGTTTCTGAATCTTTAACAATGCTCACAACTTGATAAAAGTCTTTTGTTTTGTAATGTTGATAAATTTGATTTGGTATTATCTTCATACTAAATTAATTGGCCATTTTCTATGTAGAGAAATTCCTTTTGCTCCTGAAAATATGTTTCTATTCTTTGGGCAATGTTTTTATGCAGCAACATAAGAGCTTTATCTAATTTAACATATTTAAATTCTGATAACTCTTTATTATCCAATTTTATTTTATCAACTGCTAAATCACCGCCTATGAACAAAAATTTGATACTCTCTGAGTGCTCATCAGTTGCTACGTAGTCGACTACTACTAATTTAAAATCTTGTTGCTCTAAGCCTATTTCTTCTTGGATTTCTCTTTGAATAGCCTGTAATGGTGATTCGTCTTTCTCAATAACACCCCCGGGTAGCAGCCAATAATCTGCATAATTCGGTTTAACGATTAAAATATCCTTTTGCTCATTATAATACAGTGCTAAAGCAGACATACGTTTAGTAGGTAAATTTTGGTAATAATCGTTGGCCATAAAAATATTAATTAATTAATTCCAAAAATTTCTTTAATATCTTGCTTTATTATTATACCGGGATCATTAGCTGTGGAAGCGTGATCATATAAAAATGATCCTTGAAATTTTTTATTAGCTAATAAAAATGGTAACCAAACTCTATCCGCTTCCCACATTTGTGCCAGTGGTAACTTATCCAGTTCAAACCACTCGGGTTTCATCTCTTCAGTTTCCCGAATCTCCTCTTGGTACTCTGAGCAGCTAAAAATATGTACTTGCAAATTAGGTGATTGCTCAAGAAAAGTAAAGTCAATAATACCTTTCTTTATTAAATCAACAGATCTTATCCCAGCCTCTTCTTTCAGTTCTCGTTGTGCTGCTTGTTCAATTGTTTCCCCCGCTTCAACTTTACCACCAAAACCATTCCAGTGACCAACACCAAAACCACGCTTCTTCATACCTAGTAAAATCTGGTTATTTTTTATAACGAAGCATAGAGTTAATATTTTTATCATATACTTCTAATAATTTCGTGTTTAAAATATCTTTCTTGAAATAGTACTGCTTTTTCAATTTCTTCATCAGTCATATCAGTATTATGAGGCATCACT
The DNA here is from genome assembly GCA_002793075.1 of Candidatus Komeilibacteria bacterium CG_4_10_14_0_2_um_filter_37_10. Classification (NCBI taxonomy): domain Bacteria; phylum Candidatus Komeiliibacteriota; species Candidatus Komeilibacteria bacterium CG_4_10_14_0_2_um_filter_37_10. The sequence goes on along the minus strand of PFPO01000073.1, from coordinate 14,378 downwards.
ACTAATTTATCATCGTCGTCTTCTAATCGATGAATAATTGCTCGCACAATGCCCGTTGCTTCACCTAATATTATTTTTGATCCCAAATAATAGACATCTAATTCTTCACCGTCGGGTGCCAAAACACCAGGAAGGTAACCATAGTTCACTTCATAGATCGTGTCGTGCTTAGGATGACGACTGCCCAAAGGTCGATCAATAATAATATTCACTTCTTGACCAAGGAACTGCTTTGCTAAGATCAATGATTTTGATGAATTACGTTCCATAATATTTTGATATTACTTTTCAAATACATCAAAAATTAAATTTCCTCTAACGAATATATATCTATCACCACTTCTTCATAGGGATGTACTTTCTTGATGGCTACGACAACATCTTTTGCTTGGGCACGATCGCAGACAAATTCTATTCTTTCTTCCTGAACTGATTCTAATTTTCCAACTTCACCGATTGCTGGATGGGCACCGTCTTCAGGTTTAAATCTACCCACACCTTTTACAGAAAAACTACATTGTGTATAGTTTCCGATTTTTCCTGAACCAGTTTCCTCTATCACACTGCGAACTATATCCGCATGTGACTCTGGCACAAATACTACAATTTTAACATTTTTTGGTTGGTCCATATTTTTATTTAATAAATTTCTAAACTTCGTGGTATCTCTTGATATTATTCCTGCGTTCGGATAATCATTCTTAAAGTTTGCATTAAATACCTATTTCTTGGATACTTTTTTATCTCGACTTTTTGAAAACCGCATTTCTCGTAAACCTTAATTGCTCTTAGGTTATTTGGCCGAACTTCTAAATAAATTTTTTTAATACAAAATTTCCGTGCTTTATTTAAAAGTTGTTTTATCGCCTTTGTGCCATGTCCTCTGTTTTGTTGATTTTTCTCACCAATAACAATCTGTGTTTCATACCAACCACCCCTTCTCTGTTTCAATGCTAAGTGACCAATTACTTTCCCATTTACCGTTATCATATACTGCTTATCTTTTTTATCTTCTAATATTCTACTAAAATATTCATTAACTTCTTGATTTGAAATCCTTCTCAACTCTCCACTGGTCACTCTCAATAATAATTTATCTCGCCACCATTTAACAAAATATTCTTCATCAGAAGCATTGATTTTTCTTAATCTAATCATATACTTTCTAGTATACTCACTGCTCCGATAATCCATTCAGATCGCAGACTCTCTTTCATTTCTTGAATTTCTTGCCAAGTAAACCATCTTGCATCCATAATTTCGTTCTTCGGCCAATCAAGTTTTCCGCCAACAATTTTCGCCTCAAAGGCGTGTTTAGGTGGTGTATTTGAGTGTGCTTGGAAGATATCAATTTTACGAATCAGATCTACATCGTATCCAACTTCTTCCTTTGCTTCCTTTATTGCCGTTTGTTCAATTGAATCACCTTCTTCAACCTTTCCCGCCGGAAAATTCCACAAACCATTAACTTCAGTGCCTGGACGATTTTCCTGCACAAGTAAATATTTATCGTCTTGCTTAATAACTACTCCCGCTACTATAAATGTGTAAGTTATTTTTTCCATAGTTTTATTATACTCCTACACCCCATGACACTTTTTATATTTCTTCCCGCTACCACACGGACATGGCTCGTTACGTCCTACCTTGGGTTCATTATTAAAAGTTTTCGTAACCGCTGATTGACGCTCAGTCTCTTGCTGGGCAAATTGGGAAGTGGGATTATTTTTGATTAAATTAAGTGGACGATTGGCTAAATCTTTGCCACCGATATTTATTGTTTCGCCTAATTTAAAAATATTATAAACAATTTCATTTTGAATGGAATCTAACAACTGATCAAAAAGTAAAAACGATTCCTTTTTGTATTCTACTAGCGGATCACGTTGTCCGTAACCACGCAAGCCAATACCTTGCTTTAAATAATCAATAGCTTCTAAGTGATCAATCCATAAATTATCAATCGTCCGCAATATTAGTGACAATTCCACTCGCGACCAAGCAGTAGCATCGCCCACAGTCGCCGCGAACTTGGCTTGCAAATCAGTATATTTCGCTTGCAATAACTGACGCGAGTGTTCAATCAATTGATGTCTGATTTGATGCGATTCTAACTCATGATCATTGATGATTTTGTGGTACTCCGCAATCTCGGAATCTGCCAATTGACATATTGATTTCAAAGTTTCCAATATCTCTTGATAGTCCTGTTGACCTTCCGCCGTAGTATGAAAATTTATCACCTGATCCAATTCTTGATTGATTAAATCGGCAATGTAATCGGATAAGCTTTTGATTGGTTGGCCATCGATATTAAGCCAATTTAAATTATCAGTGCGACCTTCAGCCATCAGTAAAATATTTTTTCGTCGTTGATAAATAACCTCTCGATGTTTATTAATCACATCATCATACTCAACCAGATGCTTTCTAATATCAAAATTATGCCCCTCAACTTTTCGTTGCGCTGACTCAATCGACTTGCTAATCATGCCATTCTCAATCGGCATATCTTCAGGCACCTTCAAAGTCTTCATCAAAGATTTCATCCTTTCCGAGCCGAAGATACGCATCAGATCATCGTCGAGTGAAACATAAAATAGTGTGGATCCGGGATCACCTTGACGCCCAGCGCGACCACGCAATTGATTATCTATGCGTCGGGATTCATGTCTTTCAGTACCGATGACTAGCAGTCCACCCAATGATTTTACTTGTTCAGCTTCCTGTTGATCAACTGGGTTGCCACCTAAAATAATATCCACACCGCGACCTGCCATATTAGTAGCAATAGTTACGGCCTGTAATTTACCGGCTTGGGCAATAGTCGAAGCTTCTTTTTCGTGTTGTTTAGCATTTAATAGTTGATGAGGGACGCCCTCGCGCTTCAAAAGCTCCGATAGTAATTCATTTTTAGCGATTGAGATAGTGCCAACCAAGACTGGTTGTTTCTTTTCATAACGTTTCTTTATTTCTTGAACAATAGCTCTGAATTTACTAGCCTCGTCTTGATAGATTAAATCATTATGGTCAATTCTAATAATCTCTTTATTCGTCGGGATGACGGTAACGTCCAGCTTGTAAATTTTCGCGAATTCTTCAGCTTCAGTTGCTGCGGTACCGGTCATGCCAGCTAGTTTCTGATAGATGCGAAAATAATTTTGAAAAGTAATAGTAGCTAGGGTTAAACTTTCTTTTTGAATTTTGACATCTTCCTTAGCTTCAATAGCTTGGTGTAGTCCTTCAGAATAACGACGACCAAACATCATGCGACCGGTAAATTCATCAACAATAATTACTTCATCGTCTTTGACTACGTAGTCTTTATCCTTTTTAAACAAAACCTCAGCTTTCAGCGCTTGTTCCAAATGATGAACAGTTCGTAAGCCCTTACTTTGATAAATATTATCGACACCTAAAATCTTTTCCACTTTCGTCATACCGTCTTCAGTCAAAGTCACAGCTCGGAGCTTTTCATCAATATTATAATCAGAATTCACTTGTAAATTACGAACGATCTTCGCAAAATGATAGTATTCGTCAGTAGACTCCTCAGCTGGCGCGGAAATAATTAATGGCGTTCGCGCTTCGTCGATTAGAATCGAATCAACTTCATCAACAATGGCATAATATAGTTCACGCTGCGACATTTGCTGCGTACTCGGTACCATATTATCTTTCAAATAATCAAAACCAAATTCGTTGTTGGTGCCATAAATAATATCAGCCGCATATGCCTCCTGACGATAACATGGTTTAAGTAACTCTGGTTCTACTGCCACGCCCTGATCACGAATTTTATCAATGGTAGAATTTTCATCAACAAACTGGGCATCGTACAAATACGCTGTTTCGTGCTGAATGACACCAACTGATAAACCTAAATAATTATAAATTTGCCCCATCCAAGTAGCATCACGTTTAGCTAGATAGTCATTTACCGTGACAACATGGACACCCTTACCGGTTAAGGCATTTAGATAAACTGGCAAAGTAGCAGTTATTGTTTTTCCTTCACCAGTTCTCATCTCCGCTATCTGCCCACGATGTAAAACTATGCCACCGATCAATTGGACATCAAAGTGTCGTTGCTTTAATGTTCTTTTGGCGGCCTCGCGCACCACAGCAAAAGCCTCCGGTAAAATATTATCGAGAGATTCACCGTCAACTAAACGTTTCTTAAATTCAATGGTTTTATTTCGTAACTCTTCGCTGGATAATAATCCAATGTCTGTTTCTAATTTGTTTATCTGTTCTACTAGTGGTTGCAGTGATTTGATATATTTCTCATTTGCGTCACCGAAAATAAAATTAAGTAAGCTCATTTATTTGCAGAAATTAATAGTAAACTGGACTTAATATAACAGATAATATAATTATTGACAATAATTAGAGATAGTAGTACAAAGATAGAAAAGGAGGTCCGATGACTACTCAGTGGTACATACAACCGATTGATGATTACACTAATGCCGCGATAGCTAATTTACTTATTGCCGACTGCTCAGCTAGTGACGCCCAATGCGATAATCTGCTGGTAGCCGAGAAAAGAATATTAGCTTGGCGTATTAGCCGTAAGAATTTACGCATCCTAGAAGCTAGTGCACAAAAAAATAAAAGTCTACGCTTTACTATCTATTGTCAACACGGTAAAGATGCCCAAATCAATGAATGGTTTAAAAAGCAGCGCTAATAATTAGCACTGCTTTTTCAAAAACCAATATATCTGATTTCCTCTTCTAATTTAATTTGAAATAAATCATTAACTTTATTTTTTATAAAATTAATTGCTTGGATAACATCAGCTGATGTTGCTTGATTGTAATTGATAATAAAATTAGCATGCTTTTCGGAAATCATGGCGCCGCCAAAACACTTTCCTTTTAAACCAGCTAAATCTATCAACCAAGCAGCAGGAATTTTACCATATTGCCGATATTGATCTGGGATTTCTTGAGATATTGTTTTTTTCAATACTGCTAAAACTTGCTCAGTTAAAACAATATTTTTAAAAACACTACCAGCTGAAGGATAAGCTGGTTGTTTTGACCAACGATCAGTATTATACTCTAACATTTTTCGTTGAATTTCTGAGCTTAAACCCGGAGCTAAATTAAAAGTGGTTTGTATTAGTAATAAATCTCGATGTTTAAAAATACTATCACGGTAACTGAATTGTAGTTGTTCTTTCGTTAAGGTAACTAATCTGTATTCCTCATTCAATATTAGACAATTAGTAACTAAATCTGCTATCTGTCCGCCATAAGCTCCGGCATTACCCACCACAGCACCACCAGTTGATCCCGGAATACCAACAGCAAATTCTAAGCCACTGAGATTATTTTCTAAAGCAGTACTTACTAAAGAAACTAGAGAAATATCAGAACTAGCAACGATCGTTTGCTCGTTTACATCAATTTTATTTAAACCAACTCTTATTACGAGTCCCTCATAGCCTAAATCATTAATCAAAACATTAGATCCACTACCCAATAAACAATGGGGCATTTGCCATTGTTTGATTAGTTGCCAAATAAGAGGAATTAATCTTAATTCGGTTAATTGGCAATAATATTTTGCGGGACCACCGATGTGATAAGATGTTAAATTAGCCAAGGGATAATTTTCTTTAATCTCTGTTAGTTCCCTAAGCTTTTGTAAACACAATTCAGCTTTGGTCATATTTTTAAATATTGACGTACTGTCTGATCAATAGATCCGGCGCCGATGATTAATATTAAATCATTAGCCTTAATTATTGATTCAATGGTATTGGTTAATTGACTAATATTTTTTTCGACACGAACGCTAACTTTGGATTCCTGACGGCAAGCTGTGGCTAGCTGATCAATTAATATTTCCTTACTTTCCTTGTCATTCTCGCGCCCAACAACACCATAAATACTACAGAGTATTAATTCATCAGCTAAAGTAAAAGATTGGGAAAACTCTTTAAATAACTTTAGCGTACGATGCACCTGATGGGGCTGAAAAACTACTACCAATCGTTTATGCGGATAAAATTCTTTTGCTGCTTTGATAGTAACAGCTACGGCTGTCGGATGATGAGCGTAGTCCGAGATTACCAAAGTATTTGGTTGCTGCTGCCAGGATCCCAAAATTTCAAAACGACGCCAACAGCCAGCAAATGTCTGTAAGACATGCTGATAAACTCGGGGGTCTAATTTAAATGACCAGGTGGAAGCGATAGCGGCTAAAGTATTGTAAATATTAAAACGTCCAGGAATAGACAAAGATAACGAAATAATCTTTTTATTGGCATAATACAAATCAAAGCATTGTTTTTGATCTTTAATCTTGATATTTCTCGCCTGTAACTTTGCCTGCTGTTCAATACCGTAAGTTAAACATTCATTCTTAGTAGCTAAGTGGCGAAGCGTTGGATCGTCAACATTCAAACAGAGGTGATGACTTTTTAATTTACGAATGAATTTTTCAAAATGTTTAACAATATCATTAAGATCGCGGTAATAATCTAAATGATCAGCTTCTAAATTGGTAATCGTGATAATCTCAGGTTGTAAATAAAGCATGTGGCCACGATACTCACAGGCTTCAACTACCAACCACGGGCTTTGACCGTACCGAAAATTATGATCAAAATGATTTACTTGACTACCTACTATAATTGTTGGATCTATTTTACCAGCAGTTAAAAAAAGACCAACTAAAGATGTGGTCGTGGATTTACCATGAGTTCCGGAAACAGCAATAGTTTTATACTGTTTAGACAATTCACCAAGAAATGCTGGATAACTATAAACTGGAATATTTAATTTTTGGGCGGCTAATAATTCAGGATTATCTGTACTGATCGCTGGTGTATGAATAAATAAATCAATATCCGTAGTAATATTAGTGGCTAAATGTTTACGATTAATTTTAATACCGATTAACTCCAGATTATCGGTGATCGAGGAAGAACAAATCTCAGTACCGATGATACTAATACCGTGATAATGAAAAAAACGCGCTAAAGCAGAAACGCCAATACCACCAATGCCAGATAAATAAACTTTTTTAATTTTTAACCAATTCTTTTTAACCATATTTAATAATTTTATTGCCTAACTTAGCCGCCGCCGTATCAGGCCGGACCAGTTCTCTACCCTGTTGCTGCACTAAATCATGTTGTAACAAACTGCTACTCACCGTAGATAAAAACAATTCTTTTGTCAATTCACTACTATAAATCACGTCGACTAGTTGACGTTCTCTAAAATATTGAGCATTTTTCTCCTGATGAGAATCAGCTATTGGGATAATTAATACTTTCTTTCCCAGTGCCAACATCTCTGATAACGCACCAATTCCTGCTCGGGAAACGATCAGATCGGCTCTTTGCAGAACAAATCCCATCTGTTCTTCATCAAAAAATTCATTCACATAATAGCAACCTTTCTTATTGATACGACTACCTATCTTATTAACGCCAGTTAAATGAATAACAAAGTACTGGTTAGTTAACTGATCAATAATTTGGTCAATAAAGTTATTTAATTGATCAGCGCCAGTACCGCCGCCCGTAATTAAAATTACTGGTCGATTATTAATTTCCGTAACTAGTTGTTGCTGCAAGGGTGATGATTTTACTCTTAAAATACTATCTCTAATCGGTGTACCGATATATTCTATGGCCCTACTAAAGGCACTGACTAATTCTGGCCAAGAAACAGTTATGGCGCAGGCACCATGAGCCATAATTCTATTGGCCAATCCTACCGGTAAATCTAACTGATGAATAATTACTTTAACTCCCGTTAATTTAGCAGCTAAGTAAAAGGGTATAGCCAAAAATGAACCCGCGGTAACCATGACCGTAGGATGTTCTCGTATTATAATTATTAACGATTGAAAAAAACCAATTAAAACTTTAATCAGATCAGTGAAATTCTGCCAGCTAAAATAGCGGCGCCACTTACCAGAGTGTAGTGGTTGATAGGACCAATGCAATTCAGTGATTACTTTCCTTTCGGGTCCACCATAAGAGCCAATCCAAATAAAGTCGGCATTGGTAATTTTTTTTTCTTTAATTAAATATTGAGCAGTGGCTATCAAGGGTGAAACAGATCCCATAGTACCACCACCAATAAAAGCTATTTTCATATTTTTCTTCTTTGTTGAGAGATGTTTAATAGTATACCAAAAGCAAACATTGTCATCGCCATTGATGTTCCACCATAGGAAATAAAGGGTAAGGGCAATCCAGTCAATGGTATTACTGATAACATACCACCGAAGTTTATCATTGCTTGAACCAGAAACCAAATAGTAATACCCGTAGCCAATAAACGACCATAAGCATCAGGACTAGCGCGAGCGATCTTCAATCCTCTACTCAAAATTAAAAAATAAGTTAAAATTAATAAAGAGCTGACGATAAATCCTAACTCCTCGGCAATCACCGCAAAGATAGAATCGTTTTGTACTTCTGGCAGATAACGAAATTTTTGTTTCGAGTGACCCAAACCTTGTCCCCAAAAACCACCAGCGCCAATAGCAATCTGAATTTGATCTGTTTGATAGGATTCGTCAGAACTGCCACTATCAGAAAAAAATACTTGTAAGCGATCAGGATGTTTAATGACCAATATACCCATCATTAAAATGATACCAACTAGGGCCATGATTAATAAATGCTTCATCGGGGCGCCAGCAATAAAGTAAATAATATAGGAAATTGCCAACAAGACTATTAGTGATCCTAAATCTGGTTGCTGAATAAACAAAAAAGCAATCAGACTAATCATAATCAAAAAAGGAATTGTACTACTATCCAAATCGCGTAATCCAATTTCACCCCTCTTTTCTAACCAGCTGGCTAAGTATATTAGAAAAGTTATCTTCACAATTTCTGCTGGTTGAAAAGTTAAACCAAAGAAGCCAATCCAGCTACGCGAATTATTTATTGTTACGCCGAGACCAGGAATAAAAACGGCAACGAGAAATAAAATTGATGCGACAAATAGTAAAAAAGAATATTTTTTCCAAAATGTATAGGGAAGGCGCCAGCCAATAAATAATAATATAATACCCGGTAATATTCCCTTAAATAATTGACCTAATACAAAATAATAACTATTGTGATATTTCTCAAAAGCAACAACTGCTGATGCCGATGAGAGCATTAATAAACCAAAGATAATAATCAAACCAATACTAAACAATAAGACATAATCTGTGCCCCGGTGATCAAATACAAAAATACTTTTAAATTTTAATAAAAGATTATCTTTCCCTCTCATGGCTTCTGATTAACTAATTTATTAAACTGATCACCACGATCAAATTCATTGATAAAAAGATTGAAACTAGCTGCTGCTGGTGATAATAAAATAGTGTAAGTAGGTTTAGATTTTTGTTTTGCTATCTTGACTGCTGCAGCTAAAGAACTTACTTCTTGATACTTTTTATAAGATAATCGTTTTAATAATGGTTTTATTTTGTCAGTCGCTGATCCTGGTAATAACAATAAAAAATCAACTTTTTGCTGGATTGTTTTCGCTAATTGATTATATGACAGAGACTTATCCATACCGCCAGCAATCAAAATTATTGGTTGCTGACTAGACTGGAGAGATGTTATTGTCGCTAGCGGTGATGTTGCTGTAGTATCATTAACAAATTTACGTCCTTGCCACACTCTAATCAATTGCCGCCGACCAGGTAAACCAGAAAAATTTTTTAAAATAATTCTGACGCGTGCTAAAGATAGATGATATATTTGAGCAACATATAAAGCCGCAATCATATTGGCGATATTATACTGACCAGTCAGTTTTAACTGATCAATTGACATTAATTTTCTTTGCTGATAATACAAATAATTATTCTTAACATAATTATCACCATGAGATAAAGAAAATTTCTTTATTTTCCCCACAATAAATCCTGTAGCTTGTTGACTAGCTCGATCATCGCGGTTAATAATTGCCCAATCTTTTTTTGTCTGATATTTAAAAAGTAACAATTTGGCATTGCGATAAGCAGTAAAATTTTTATAGGTATTCAAATGATCCTGCCCAACATTAGTCAATATTGCTACGCTGGGACTATACTTGATACTTTTTAGTCCCTCACATTGCCAACTGGAAAACTCTAGCACTACTAGATCTTGGGTTGTTAATTTAGACAAAAAAGAAAAAGGACTAATACGAATATTGCCTCCTAAATAAACCTTCTTTTTTTGTCCCGTTTTTAGAAGCTGATAAATCAATGTCGCTGTCGTACTCTTACCTTTGGTACCCGTAATGCCAATAACTGGACAAGGGCATAGGGTCAAAAAAAATGATAAATCGTTGTATATTTTAGCTTTTACTTTTTTAGCTGCTAATAAATATTTATTATCTTGCCTGACGCTGGGATTGGCAATCACAACTGCGGCGTTTTGAAAATCGCTTAACTGATGTTGGCCTAATCGATAAGTAATATTTTTAAACTTTTTTAATGGTGCTAAAGATGCAGCTAATTCCCGTTGATTTTTTAAATCGGTTATTAAAACAGGGTGTCCTTGTTCAGCTAGCCATTTAGCTACACCCAAGCCACCACCGTGCAAACCAAGTCCCATTACTAGATACTTTTTTTCAATCATTAATTTAGATATAGTAATCGATTAAAAACAACACAAAACCAACGACAGAAGCTACGCCTGAAACTACCCAAAAACGCATAACTATCTTATATTCTGGCCAGCCAATTGCTTCTAAATGATGATGCCACGGCGCCGATTGAAATACTTTTTTTCCCCTTATTTTTTTGGATAAAACTTGAATAATAACGGATAAGGATTCTAATACGAGAATAATTCCCGTAATTGGTAAAATAAACAAAGAATTAGTTAGTATGGCAATAATTCCTAAAGTAACGCCCAGGGCCATCGCGCCAGTATCACCCATAAAAAATCTAGCGGGAGAAATATTAAACCACAAAAAAGCTAATAAAGCTCCGACAATAGCGCCGCACAAAACAGCTAATTCAATCTTGCCTTGCATAAAGGCAATGGCGCCAAAGGTCACAAAATTAGTGACCAGAACACCTCCGGCCAGACCATCCAAACCGTCTGTCTCATTGACAGAAAATGATGTTGCGACAATCACGAGAGTAATAATTGGTATATACCACCAACCAACTGACCAGGTACCGAGAAATGCCAAGTGTAATAAATCCCAATCTAATTTAAAATAAAACCAGTAAGCAGCAACCAAAGCAATAATCGTATAAAGTAACAAACGATGTTTCATGCGCAATCCTCCGCCATTGGGTCCAATTTTTTTTACATTGAAAAAATCATCAACTAACCCAATCAAGGCCGCAGCAATTAAAGCACCGAGGGGTAACCATGTTTGCGCGCGCGATAAAAAATTTAAATCATAAAAAAGACTGAAAGAAAAAAATTTAGCTAAAAAGAAAAAAAGTAAAGCCCAAAATAATACGACTAGCCAAATGATAATACCACCCATGGTTGGTGTGCCACTTTTTTGCTGATGATGTTCATAAAAAATAGGAGCATTGGACGCTGGTCTAATCTCCTTACCTAAACGATATTTGTACAAAAAATGTGTTAACAATGGCGTTGCTAACATTGCTGTTGTAAAAGTTATTGTCGTTATCACAAAAATTTTAATTATCGGCCAAAGATTAAGATCCATATTATTAGTAATAATAGTAAATTAACGAAAAACAAGTGGCTATAATAATAATATTAATAACCAAGGATATGATAGCTACGTATAAACGTATTTTTTCATTTTTTGTTAACCAACGATAACACAAATAAAAATTAATTAATGTCAATAATAAACCAAATAAAAAAGGTGTGTATAGCTGCCAACCTGATCCGTACCGATCAATGCCAAAATAAATATTATAATGCAAGGGTACTTGATTACTATTGGGATGAATAATAAATAAAAGATAAGCTAAACCAGCGAAATTACAAATAACAGCCAGAATAAAAAAAAGGGCGGAAAGCAAATGGTGTTTATTTTTTAGTATTTTTATCATCGGCAACTATCTTTTTTAAACAGTTTAATAGGTATTTAAATTCCTCACTGGTAGTATCTTTACCCCAACTTAAACGAATTGATTTTTTTGCCTGTTCTTCTCGGACACCCATAGCTCGTAATACTGGTGATACTTTGATGGCACCCGCTGCACAGGCAGAGCCAGCAGATACTGCTAGACCCATTAAATCTAACTTAATAACCAAATCCTCAGAACTAAAATTAGGAAAACTTATATTACAAGTACTGGGAATAGCTTCCGTTAATGATCCGTTGAAACCAATCTTTTTGTATTGACGCATCGTAGTTATTAACTGATTTTTATATTGACTTACAGTTTTTATACGCTTTTCTTGCTCACTACCGAGCAATTTAATGGCTGTGGCTAAACCTACTATACCGCTACTGTTAAAAGTACCAGCTCTTATTCCCCTTTCCTGCGATCCACCGTCTTGTTGACGAATGAGTGGTGTTTTTTCTTTAATAAAATTAAAACCAATTCCCTTGGGACCAGAAATTTTATGACCAGAAAAGGTCATTAAATCAGCTTCAATGTGTTTGGGACGACAATTACAATAATTTAAGGCTTGGACAGCGTCTACGTGAAAATATATTTTTGGAAAATGACGATCAATTCTTTCTTTATTAATAGCTAATAATTGTTTTCCTAATTCCTTTACTGGTTGAATAGTACCGACTTCATTATTGACATACATCAAAGAAATTAACACTGTATTGTCTTTGATCTGCTTAATAATATCAACAACATTTACAATGCCGTTAAGTCCTGGTTTTACTAAAGATAATTGACATCCCTTTTTTTCCAAATTGAGTCCCGATTCAATAACTGCTGGGTGCTCGATATAACTGGTAATAATATGGGGTTGCTGATTAATCTTCTGCGCTAGCCATAATTGACGATAAAAATCTACTACTCCCTTAATAGCTAAATTATCGCCCTCGGTCGCACCGGAAGTAAACAGTATTTCGTGTGGCTGGACATATAAATAATCAGCAATAGTTTGTCGAGCCTGTTCAACGGCAGCCCGAGCTCTCTGACCAAACCAATGAATTGATGAAGCATTACCAAAATCATCGGACCAATATTTGGCCATCGCCTTAACTACACGCACATCAACTGGCGTGGTAGCAGCATAATCAAAGTAATAGTGTTTCTTCATAGATAAATTCATTTTTCTCTAGTACTATAACATTTTTTTTCAAATTAGAAAAGTAAAAAATATCCATAAATTCGTCGGCTAATGTCGAAGCTTAAATTCTATTTCAAATCTTAATTATCGTTGGCGGTTAAACACTTCGTTAGGAGTAAGATAATTCAATCTTTTTCTTGGACGATTGTTGATCAGATAACAAACCTTATCAATTTGTTCTTGCGTTATCATAGCAAAAGCTGATTTCTTTGGAAAGAACTGCCTCAATAATCCATTAGCACTCTCATTTGTTCCTCGTTCCCAAGAATGATAAGGATGAGCGAAAAATATCTCTACCCCTGTTTTCCTTTCGATCAGTTCATATTCTGAAAAGGTTGTGTCATTATCATAGGTAAGGGTATATTTTTTGTTTTCAGGTATTTTATTGAAGCGCTTTATTGTTTTATTTTTGGTTTCCTCAGCGGTTGAGTATTCCAGTTTGTCGCCAAAGATTATTCCGCTTTTTCTTTCAACATGCGTTAAGATTTGTTTAACGCGTTCTTGACCGACAATTGTGTCGCCTTCCCAATCACCAATTCTTTTTCTTTTCTCAACTATTACAGGTCTTTGATCTATTCTTCTCTTTTTTAACTTTTCTCGTTGTTTTTCGCGTATTATAGTGCCATAACGACGTCTGTATTTACCTTTCTGACACCTTAAATATTTAACTAAGTCTTTTCTATGCTCATAAATGAATTTATAGATACTATCTTTGTTAATATGCCTATTTTTATTAGCTGACCATTTTCTTTTTAAGCGACCACTGATTTGTTCCGGCGACCAATACGACTTTATTTTTTTGATTATGTAGTTTCTTAACCAAATATTATTTTCTATTTTTCTAAATCTTTGATTGGCTATTATTCTTCGCTCCTTAGTTTTCTTTTTAGCTATCCCTGCATCATAACCAGTTTTAGTGTTCGCAGGGTTTCTTTTTAATTCCTGACAAACAGCTGAAGCTGTTTTGTTTAATAGCTCAGCCGCTTCTTTCTGTGTTAAGCCGGCTCGGAGTAGGGCCGATAGTTCATTTCTTTGAAATGATTTAAAATGGCCGTAAAACATCTTTGTTAGGTTAATAATTAGTGGATTTAATTATTTTACCTTAACTTAGGTGTCTTTTTAGTTTAATTAAGCTTGGGACTAG